>JAHWJV010000004.1 GCA_019348265.1 Gemmatimonadota bacterium | reverse complement strand
CGTGACGGCATGAGTGCCGCCGCGACCATGACCGCCTCCGGCCAGCCGGTGGTGCGACGCAATGCGGAAGTCGGCCTGGCCATCGCGGTCGTGTTCATCATCGCGCTGCTGGTCGTGCCTCTCCCGGCGATCCTCCTCGACCTGCTGCTCGCTCTCAGCATCGCGCTCTCGCTCGTCATCCTGCTGGTGGCGCTGTACACGGTGAACCCGCTGGACTTCAGCGCCTTCCCGTCGCTGCTCCTGCTGCTCACGCTCTTCCGGCTGGCGCTCAACGTCGCCGGCACGCGGCTGATCCTCAGCGACGGCCACGCCGGCTCCGTGATCCAGGCGTTCGGGGAGTTCGTGATCGGCGGAAACTACGCCGTCGGCCTGGTCCTCTTTCTGATCCTCGTCGGCATCAACTTCATCGTCATTACCAAGGGTGCCGGCCGCGTCGCCGAAGTCGCGGCCCGCTTCACCCTCGACGCGATGCCGGGCAAGCAGATGTCGATCGACGCCGACCTGAACGCCGGCATCATCGACGAAGCGGAGGCGCGCAGGCGCCGTGAAGAAGTCTCCCGTTCCGCCGACTTCTACGGCGCGATGGACGGCTCCTCGAAGTTCGTGAAGGGTGACGCCGTCGCCGCCCTGCTGATCACGGCGATCAACATCATCGGCGGGATCTTCATCGGTGTGGTGCAGCGCGGGATGTCCTTCACCGACGCCGTGTCGACGTACACGATCCTGACGGTCGGCGAAGGCCTCGTGTCGCAGATCCCGGCGCTGGTGATCAGCACCGCCGCCGGCATCATGGTGACCAACGCCTCCTCCGGCGGGTCGCGCATGGGCGCGGCGCTCGCCAATCAGCTCGGCTCTCAGCCGCGGGCGATGTGGATCGCCGCCGGCGTGCTCGTCAGCTTCGGCCTCATCCCCGGCCTTCCCAGCCTCCCCTTCCTCGCACTCGGCGGCGGGACTGCGCTGCTCGCCCGGAGCGCCTCCCGAAGCGAGCAGGTGCGGATCGACCAGGCCGAAGCGGACGTGCAGGCGGCGGCCGCGGAGCGCCCGGCCGAGGCAGAGAGCCCGATGCGCGACCTGCTCCAGATCGACCCGATCGAGCTGGAAGTCGGCTACGCGCTGATCTCCCTCGTCGACGAGGGGGAGGGCGGCGACCTCCTGCAGCGCATTTCGCTGCTGCGCAAGCAGGCCGCGCTCGAGCTCGGCATCCTGGTCCCGCCCGTCCGCATCCGGGACGACATACGCCTCCCGGCGAGCGAGTACGTCATCAAGCTGCGCGGGGCGGAGATCGCCCGCGCCGAAGTGATGCCGCGCTACCTCCTCGCGCTGGACACGGGTGGCGTCATCCAGCCGGTCGAAGGGATCGAGACCGTCGACCCGAGCTTCAACATGCCCGCCCGCTGGATCGCACCTGCCCGCCGGATGGAGGCGGAGTCGTTCGGCTACGTCGTGGTGGAGCCGCCAACGGTCGTGGCGACGCACCTGATGGAGATGCTGAAGTCGAACGCGGGCGAGCTGCTCGGCCGCCAGGACGTGCAGGAGATGGTGGAGACGCTGCGGAAGTCGCACCCGGCGCTCGTCGACGACGTCGTGCCCGGCAAGATCTCGCTGGGCGTGCTGCACCGGGTGCTGCAGCGGCTGCTGCGGGAACGCGTTCCGATCCGCGACCTCGTCACGATTCTGGAGGCGCTCGGGGACGCCGCGGACCAGACCAAGGACCCGGAGGCGCTCACCGAGCACGCCCGGCGCGCGCTCTCCCATGTCATCGCACGCATGCACCTGGACGAGAGCGGCGGCATCCGCGCCGTCACCATCGGGCCGCGACTGGAAGCGGCGCTCATGGGACTGTTCAGCCCGCGGATCGGGCAGTCGGCCTCGGGGCTGCTCGACCCGGACACGCTCGCGGGGCTGCTCCGCGAGCTCGGCCGGCTGGGGAACGTGCACTCCACCGACGGGCGCCCGGCGCCGCTCGTCACCCCGCCCGCCCTGCGCGTCGGCATCCGTCGCCTGATCGAGCCTGTGCTGCCGAACGTGCCGGTGCTCTCGCTTGCCGAGCTCCCTCCGCAGATCAACCTGGACACGATCGCACACTGGGAGCTGAAGGATGCTTGACCGCAGACACTCCGCCGACCCCGGCATTCACCTGGCCACCTTCCGCGGGCGGGACGTGCAGTCCGCCTCCGAGGCGGTGCGCGCCTCACTCGGCGAGCACGCGATCATCCTGCGCGTGCTCGCCTCGCGCGAGGGACACGCGGCGTTCGTGGAGATCGTCGCCGCCGCCGGCGCGGAGGTTGAGCGCTTCAGCGGCCGGCTCGACGCCGGGCCTCTACCCGAGCCCCGCGACGAGAACGAGACCGCCAGACCGCTCGTGATCGCGCTGGTCGGCCCCGGCGGTGCCGGCAAGACGACCACGCTCGCCAGGCTCGCGACGCATCGACAGGGCTTCGCGGGATGGAAGGCCGGCATTCTCAGCCTCGACACCTTCCGTATGGGGGCGGTCGCCGAGCTCCGCGGCTACGCGGAAATCGCCGGTCTGCCGTGCGAGGTCGCGTACGACGAGGACGACGTCGATGCTGCGCTGGACCAGCTGTCCGATTGCGATCTCGTGCTGATCGACACGCCGGGGCGCCGCGCTGCCGAGAATGGCGGCAGCGCGGACTGGTCGTCGCTTCTCCACCAGGCGCGCCCCGACGAGGTGCACCTCGTCCTCCCCGCATCAATGCGGCGCGATGCGGCGGCAACCGCGTTGCAGGCGCGCCGCGGGCTCGGCATCAGCCACCTGCTGCTCACCAAGCTAGACGAGGTGACGGCCGACCGCGGCGTTGCCGACATCGCCCTCGAGATCCAGCTCCCGGCCCGCTGGGTCACCGAAGGGCAGGAACTGCCCGGTGCCGTCTTCCCGGCGCACGGCCGCATCGTCTCCGCTCTGGCCGAGCTCAGTGAGCCCGCCAGAGGCCTGCGGATCTCGGCATGAGCACCCATTTGACGCCGCTCCGCGGCCAGGTCTCGAGCCGCACGTCCGGGCTGCGCGCCACCTCGGAGACCCAGGTCGTTCTTCTCGCCAGCGGCAAAGCCGGGCAGGGGACCTCCACCGTCGCGGCGCTGCTCGCCATCCTCTCGGCCGCCGAGGGCGCCCGCGTGCTCCTGGTCGACGCCGGCGCCGGCGCGGCGACGCTGCCGGATCTGCTCGGCGTCTTCCCGGCGCAGGCCCCCACGCGCGCCCTCGATGCATCGGCATCGCTGGAGGAGATGGTCGTTCCGATCAGCGACACGCTCTCGCTCCTTTCGGTCGCCGGCGCGGCGGTCGGTGCGTCCGCCGGAGCTGGGGTGGGGGAGAGGCGCGCGCTGCTGCGCTGGCTCCCGCCGCTCTATGCCCGCTACGACCTGGTGGTGCTCGACGGCGGCTCACGGCTCGAGTCCATCCTCGCCCTCACCGCCTACCCCCCGGCCAGGGTGCTCGCCGTCACCACGTGCGATCGCATCGCGGTGCCTTCCACCTACGCCCTCATCAAGGCCCTCGACGTACGGAGCCCCGGCCTCCCGGTAGAAGTGCTCGTCAACTCCGCGCCGGCGGAGGCCGCCCTCACCGTCTTCCGCGAGCTGGACACCGCCACCCAGCTCTTCCTGCAGCGCCGCGTCGACTACGCCGGCGCCGTTCCCGATGACGACGGGCTGCGCGCCGCTACGGGTGCCGGCATTCCCGTCCAGCAGGCTGCCATCGACTCTCCCGTGGTGTCCGCCATCCATCAGCTCGCCGCCCGAGTCCAGCGCGAGCTCGTCCATAGAACGCCCGCCGTGAGCGAGCCCCACCTCGCCCGCCGGCGGTGAGCGGCGGAAAAAACGGCCGGCGCCGGCACAATCTGCCGCGCAGATCGCGTCCTTCCGCCGTCCAGCGCACGGTCGTCACGAGTCGGTAAGCTACTGCGTTGTAAAGCGTTACGGGATTCCTTGCGGAGCGGCCGGAGTGGGCATGGCCGTTGCCTTTATCGGGCTCCGCGGGACTCCGCCACACGGGGCAGAGCCACTGCCCTTCATCTCGGTTTCGGATCCCCGCCTTTCTCTCACGAGGTAAGAACCCATGGCTACGACTGCCCTCTGGCAGGCCTACACGGAAGGCGATATGGTCGCCCGCGACCGCCTGTTGAACGAGCACCTCGGTCTCGTTCACCACGTGGCGCGGCAGCTCTCCCGCAGCCTGGCCGCCGACACGGACTTCGACGAGCTCGTCAGCGCCGGAACGATCGGACTGATGAACGCGCTGGACTCCTTCGACGCGTCCCGCGGACTCGCCTTCAGCACCTTCGCGGCTCCTCGGATTCGCGGGTCGATCCTCGACGAGCTCCGACGCCAGGACCACGTGCCGCGGTCGATCCGCCGGAAGAGCCGCGACATGAGCGCCGCTCGGGAGTCGCTCACTCGCTCGCTCGGCTCGCCGCCGAACGACAAGGTGCTCGCGGGGCACCTCGGAGTCGACCTGGAGACGCTCTGGCGCTGGCAGGCCGAGGTCGAGGGGATCTTCCACATGCCCCTGGATCCGACGCCCGGCAAGGGTGACAACTCGACCACGGCGGGCTCGCGCGACTTCCTCGCCGACGAGCGCGAGCAGACCATCGAGGACCAGATCACGCTTGGGGAGGAGGTCCATCTCCTCCGCGATGCGATCCTCGACCTCAAGGAGCAGGAGCGCGTGGTGCTCTCCCTGTACTACCTGGAGGAGCTGAAGCTGCACGAGATCGCGGCCATCCTGGAGCTCACGGAATCGCGCATCTCGCAGATCCGCTCGAAGGCGATCACCAAGCTGCGCGGCAAGATGTCGTCGCTCCGCGAGCAGGTCGCGTGAGCCCGCGAATGCTGGCCGGCCAGCTCCGCGGCCGCGTTCTCTCACGCATGCTCCGCGGCTGGGTCCATACCGCCCGCCTGCTTCGCACGGCCGCCCCGGACAGGGTTCCGGTACCCGCGCCGCGCCGCGCCCGCGCCACCTCTCTCGACGGTTTGAAGCTGCAGGTTACCGCCTTCGCCGATGCGGGAGCGTCTTCCTCGCAGATCGCGCAGCGCACCGGCCTCGCCCACGACGCCGTCGCTCTGATCCTTCACTTCCGCGCTTCGTCCGGAGCGGAAGTTTCCACCGGTCGCGGCACAATCTGCCGTACCGACCGCGCCTCCCGCATCTGGGCCACGGACGCCTGACCGCCTCGTAAGTCTATACCGAACAAAGCGTTAGCGGCTTCCACGCGACGCCGGCCCAAGCGGCATGGCCGTTGCCTTTGATGGGCTACGCGGGGACTCCACCACCAGGGGAAAGACGATATGCCAGGTCCGATCAACGGAATGATCCGCGCGGCGAACGCGCTCCACTACTGGGGGCGGCGCCAGGAGATCGTCGCCAATAACCTCGCCAACGCGGAGACCACCGGCTTCAAGGCCGAGCGCGTCTTCGCGAGGATGATGGGCGACTCGATCCCGGTAGCGGACTCCGCGACCGATCTCACCAACGGCACCATCCGCGAGACCGGCTCCCCGCTCGACCTGGCGTTGAGCAACGACGGGTTCTTTGTGGTGGATACTCCGAATGGCGAGCGGCTGACCCGCGGCGGCTCGTTCACGCTGGACGCCGCCGGCCAGATCGTCGACGCCAATGGGAACGCGCTCCTGGGCGAGAACGGCCCCATCGCGGCTCCCGCCGGGACCATCGAGATCGATAAGTCCGGCGTGGTACGCGTCAACGGCGCAGAGGTGGACACGCTCCGGGTGGAGACGGTCCCCGCCAACGTCCGCCTGATGCACGACGCCGGCACGCACTTCCTCCCGAACGCGGCGCAGGCGCCTCAGGCGGCCGCCGACCGTCAGGTGCGGCAGGGCGCCCTCGAGGAGAGCAACGTCGGCACGATCGATTCCATGGTGGATCTGATCTCCGTCCAGCGCGCTTACGCCGCCGTGCAGCGCGCCGTAACCACCCTGGACGGCATTCGCGACACGATCTCGAACCAGCTCGGTAAGCCAGTATAGGGAACAGGAAATAGCGAACAGGGAACAGCCTGCCCGGCTGAGCCCATTCGTCCTATCCCGTTCCTATCCCGCTGTTACTTGTTCCCTGTTCCCTGTCCCCTGCATCTCAATGGATCCTTCACTTCGTACCGCCGCGACCGGAATGCGCGCGCAGCAGCTGCGCACCGAGGTCATCGCGAACAACCTGGCCAACGTCAACACGACGGGCTTCAAGAGGAGCCGCGCCCATTTCGAGGACCTGCTGTACCAGACGGTGCAGGGGAGTACGACGGTGGGCTCGCCCGAGGCGGGAACGGTGCCTGCGATCCAGGTGGGCCGCGGAACCCACCTCGCCGCGGTGCAGCGGGTGCACTCCCAGGGCGCCCTCGAGCAGACCGGCCGCTCTCTGGACCTGGCGATCGAGGGAGAGGGCTTCTTCCAGATCCAGCTACCCGGCGGGGCCACAGGGTACACGCGGGACGGGAGCTTCACCATCTCCGATACCGGAACGGTCGTGACGCAGGAGGGCTACGCCGTCGTTCCCGGGATCAAGGTCCCGCTCGACGCCGGCACGCTCAGCGTCTCGCGCACCGGGATCGTGTCGGTGGACGGCCGCGATGGGGAGACGCAGGAGATCGGACGGCTGGAGCTCGCGCGCTTCGCGAACCCGTCCGGCCTGCTCGCGATGGGGGAGAACATCTACAACGAGACGCCGGCGTCCGGTGAGGCCATCGTGGGGTTCCCGTCCGAAGATGGAATCGGGCGTCTGCTCCAGGGTAGCCTCGAGGCGAGCAACGTCGAGATCGTGCAGGAGATGGTCGACATGATCGCTGCGATGCGCGCCTACGAGATCAACTCCAAGTCGATTCAGAACAGCGAGCAGATGGCGCAGATCACCGCGTCGATGGTGAGGTAGAGAGTGCGCGGGCGTGAGACGGTGAAAGTGCGAGCGTGGCTCGCGGCCTGCGCCGCGCTCGTCCTCCTGGCGCTGCCGGGGCGCGCGGCGGGACAGTCGGAGTCGAGGATCGCCGTCGCCGCTCGCTCACTTCCTCGGGGTGCGGTGCTGCAGTCGTCGGATATCGCCTACCGGCCGTCCACCGGAGCGGTTCAGAGTACGGCCTCTCGCGCGGAGCCGGCCGCGGGCTGGGTGACACGCCGCATGATCTCGGAAGGGGAGCCCCTCCGCGAGCCGGCCGTCGCGCCGCCGCCGCTCATCAAGGCCGGGGACGCGGTCCAGGTAGTCTACCGTGATGGAAGCATGGAGTTGCGCGTGGCAGGGCGAGCGATGAACGCCGCGGTGGCCGGCGGGCGGGTGACCGTCCGGGTCGACACCGAGCGGCGATTCGAAGGTGTCGCGACCGCTGCCGGCCTCGTTCGTTTGGATTCCCCGAGCAGGAGTAGATGATGGGCAGAGTGAGATTCGTGGGCGTCGCCATGCTCGGACTGATGTGCATCGCCGCTCCACTGGCGGCGCAGCAGGCACCCGCCGCCGCCAAGAAGTCGCCGCGGCGCTCGTGGACGGCCGATCGGCAGGAGTTCGCGGTGGGTGACGTCATTACCGTGCTCATCGACGAGTACACCGTCGCGGCAGCCAACCGCGACAACTTCGCTTCGAACCGCCGGCACCGCGACCTGAGCCTGGGCGTGGCGCAGAGCATCAGCGCGTCGGTACCGCCGCTGGCGGCAGACGTCTCCAGCAGCAGTCGCGCGGAATCCTCGCAGCGTGGTGAGGCCGTGCAGGAGAACCGCTTCCAGGGCGAGATGACGGTTCGCGTCACCGAGGTGGAGCCGAGTGGCCTGCTGCGCGTGGAGGGGATCAAGCTGGTGGACATCGACAACAGCAAACAGGAGCTCGCGCTGCGTGGTTGGGTTCGCCCACAGGACGTTTCGGCGCGCAACATGGTCGATTCCTGGCGGTTGGGCGACGCGGAGCTGACCTACACGTCCAAAGGCTCTCTCGGTAAGCCGCGCGGCGGTATCATCGGCAAGATCCTGGGCTCGGTGTGGCCATGAAAACGGTAGTTCAACGTTCAAGGTTCGAAGTACACAGTGGTCGAGTGCGTTGTTTTGCACTTCGCACTTTGCACCTCGAGCTCGCGGCGCGACGCTTCATCGTTGCGGTAGCATCGATCCTTACCGTCTCCACCGCCGCGACGGCCCAGGTCCGCATTCGGGACATAACGATCCAGGATCAGCTGGTGCCGGTTCGGTTGGTCGGCTACGGGTTGGTCGTCGGCCTTGACGGCACGGGAGATCGGGTGCAGGGCGGGCAGAGCTCCGGCCAGACGGTGCAGTCGGTGGCGAATCTGCTGCGCCGGTTCGACGTGGAAGTTCCGCCGGAGGTGCTGCGCCTGCGCAACGTCGCGGCGGTGCTGGTGACGGCGGAGGTATCGCCATACCTGCGACCCGGCGGCCGCTTCGAGGTGCACGTCTCCTCGGTGGCGGACGCGCGCTCGGTGCGCGGCGGAGTGCTCTGGATGACCCCGCTGATCTCCGAAGTTGGGGGTGAGCCAGTCGCGACCGCGCAGGGGAACCTGCTCGTCAGCGACGGCACGCTCGGTCGCGGCGGCTACACGGTCGAGACTACCGCTCGCATCCCGACGGGCGGGCTGCTCGAGAGCGACATGCCCCGGCCGGCCTTCGCGTCCAGCTCACGGCTTCTCCTTCGCGAACCCGACCTGGGCACCGCCGCGCGCATCGCTGCCGCGGTGAACACCGCGATCGGCGCCGGCACGGCCAGCGTGGAAGACCCCGGCTCGGTGGCGTTGAACCTCCCCGCCGATCTGGCCCAGAGAGCGACGACCCTCTCGCGCGTCGAGGAGCTGCGGGTGCAGCCTCTTCGCCAGACGCGCATCATCATCGACGGCCGCGACGGAACCGTGGTCGCCGGCGGCGACCTGTCCGTGGGCGAGGCCGTAGTCAGCCACGGCGCCGTCACCCTGACCATCGGCGCCGCCGGCGGGACGGCCGCCCCGGGAGAGGTGCGCGTTCCGGGCGGTACCTCCGCACAGCAGATCGCTTCAGCGCTGCATGCCCTTCAAACACCAGCCGGCGAGATCGCGGCGATCTTCGAGTCCCTTCGAGAGGTCGGTGCACTCGCGGCAGAGGTCGTGATTCGATGACCCAGATTTCCCCGCTCCACGCTGGCGCCCCCGTCGGGGGGACGCCGAACGAGGTCAAGCTCAGGCGCGCAACGCAGGAGCTCGAGGGCGTCTTCGTTCAGGAGCTCTTCAAGGCGATGCGCGACACGGTGCCGGAAGGCGGCATCATGGACGGCGGACCCGGCGAGGATATGTTCTCCAGCATGATGGACCAGACGATCAGCGCCGAAGCGGCTTCCGGTTGGGAGCGCGGGATCGGCGCCGCACTTTACCGCCAGCTCCGGCCTCTCCTCTCCGGCGCCGACGCGGCTCCGCAGCAGGACCCAGTCCCGGAAGGGAGCCTCTGACATGGCCAGGATCGATATCGGACATCGCGTGGCGGTCACCTCCGAGCCGCAGACCTCACCCGCCGCCGTCGACGCACTCGCGAGCGCCGTCACCACCGAGATCCGCCTCCTCGAGGATCTCATCGGGATCATGCGCAAGCAGCGCGAAGCCGTCGCCGTGGACGACCTCTCCGGCGTAGACGACAGCGTCTTCGCCACGCATCGGATCCTGGTGACGCTCGGTGAAGCGCGCAGGCAGCGCCGCTCCTTGTGCCGCTTTCTCGCCGGCACCGAGGATCTCGCGCTCCGCCTGCTCGAGGACGTGCTCGGCGACCGCATGACCGATGGGCTCCGCTTCGCCCGGGACGGCCTCCGCGCCGTCGCCCTGACGCTGTCGCGAGAGGTGGAGCTGAACCGGCAGGTACTGCGCGGAGCGCTGAGCTCCGGCAACGACTACGTGCGGGCTCTCTATGGCGGGGCAGCGGAGCCTCGCCCCGGGTACGCCGCGGCTCCTCTGCGCATCGCCGAACGCTCGGCGGGTGGCCTCCTCCTGAACAAACGAGGCTGATCATGTCCGGTCTTTTCGGCATTCTCCACGTCGCCCGCACAGGCATCATGGCCCAGCAGACCGCCGTGCGCGTGGCGTCTCAGAACATCAGCAACGCGGAGACCGAGGGGTACACCCGGCAGCGCGCGGCTCTGGCGACGCGGCCGAACATCATGACGCCCGTCGGCCAACTCGGCTCGGGCGTCCGCGTCGACAACGTCAGCCGCCTCCGCGACCCTCTCCTCGACTCCAACTTCCGCAGGGACTCCGGACGCGCGGCCGGCTCCCAGTTACGCTTCCAGATGCTAGATCAGGTCCAGCAGGTGCTGGGCGAGCCGTCGGACACCGGCCTTTCTAAGGCGCTCGACGCGTTTCATTCGGCGTGGAGCGACCTGGCCACCCAGCCGACGAGCACCCCGCTCCGGGGGCTCGTCGTCCAGCGCGGCAAGCAGCTCGCTTCCATGATGCAGAGCTTCAGCGGCCGACTGGACGAGACGGCGAGCTACGCGCGCAGCCGACTGGAGCTCGCCGTCACGGATGTGAATCGCCTGGCGGGCCAGATCGCCGGAATCAGCGCGAACATCGTGCAGCAGGAGACCAACGGCCAGATGGCGAGCGAGCTCCGCGATCGACGCGACCTCCTCATCGATGAGCTCGCCACCATCGGCGCCGTACGGGTGATCGACCGCGGCCCTACGGATTACTCCATTCTCGTAGACGGAGCGATGGTCGTCGACGGCGCGGACTGGAACCCGCTCACCCTCACCGGGCCCCCCACCGAGGTCCGCATCGGCAGCCGGGCTCTCGCTTTCGAGGGGCCGAGCACCATGGGTGACCTGCTCAGCCTGATCAACACGGAGATCCCCACCGTGCAGGGGCGGCTCGACGCCCTGGCCGGGGGGTTAGTCGCGCAGGTGAACGCCCTTCACAGCAGCGGGTATACCGCTGCGGGCGCGACCGGTGTAAACTTCTTCAACTCCGCCGGGACCAGCGCGCGCACCATCGCCGTTTCTGCGACCGCGGCGGACGTGGTCACGTCCGATACGTCCGGCGAGCTTTCCAACAATCGGATTGCCCTCGCTATGGGCGCTTTGAGAGGGCCGCCGGCCGATAACACGGTCGCGGCGGACTTCGCCGCCTGGGCCGCGGTGCAGAACAATCTCGGTGGCGTCTCTTTTGCCGAGCATTACGCCGTGACGGTGGTGGACCTGGGCACCGTCGTCAACGGAGCGCAAAACGACTCCACCGTTTACGCCACCCTGGCCGAGCAGGCGAGCATCCGCCGCGAGAGTCTCAGCGGAGTGTCAACCGACGAGGAACTCATCTTGGTGATGCAGCACCAGCAGGCATATTCCGCGGCCGCGCGGCTCGTAACCGTCGTCGACGAGATGATGCAGACGATCCTCCAGCTCACGTAAATGCTCATTCTCAGTCGCCGTCCCGGCGACGCGATCATCATTGGCGATGGGATCCGCGTTGTCGTGCTCGCTTCCGACCGCCGCGGCGTGCGGCTGGGTATCGAGGCACCGCAGGAGGTGACCATCGTCCGCGAAGAGATCCTCGAGCAGATCGCGGACGAGAACCGGCGTGCCGGTGCGCCCGCATCCGACAGCGACTGGCTCCAGACCTTCCGCCCGCGCCCTTCCTGAACCCCTAGCGGGCTCTTCGCCCCGCGGCGAGTGTCGGCAGCGTGAACTTCACCCGCAGGCCGTCCTCCCTCTCCACCGTAAGATCTCCACCCGCCATAGCGAGCAGCGCGCCGGCCGATCGGGGATCCACCTCTCCCCCCGTGGTCGCGTCATCCGCATAGGCATCGTTCGGCTCCCCCACTGAGACCTGCAGCGTAACCACCTCCGTGGAGGCCGATCCGCGGATCGCGACCGCGCGTGCCCCGGTCCGCGCCGCCTCCTGCCCCGCGGCGGTGCCGAGCAGGCAGACCAGGTGGATCAGCAGCGAGGGCTCCACCAGCACTGGAGGAAGTGGCCCGTCGGTGTCCCAGTCGAAGCGCGTCTCGGGAAGGTCGGAGTGCAGCGCGAGCAGGGCGATCGCGTTCGGGATCAGTTCCTCGACCCGCACCGGCTCCGGGTCGCTTCCCCACTGGCGGGGAAGCAAACGCAGGAGCTCCACGGCACGCTGCAGCCGGTCCGTTTCCGCGCGCAAAGCGGCTTCCAGCGGCCCCTCCTCGCCCGACGCGGCCAGCACCTGAACCACTGCGCTCACCGCCGCCGCGCGGTTGTTCATGGCATGCCCCACACCCCGGAGCAAAGCGTCGCTGACGGCGAGCCACGCCCCCTCCGCAGCCGCGTCCGCCCGCGCACCCTCCGCCTGCTTCATCGGACCCCGCTCGACCGGATTGTGCCGCGCCGGTCGAGTTTTGCATCGGGGGGGCCGATACTAATTCGTAAGCGACCTCCGTCCCTTCTCCCATTCGAGCGACAGGGCCCCACCGTGTTTGTCATCATTGGCCTCCTGATCGTGGTTGGCAGCGTTCTGGGTGGATATGTCATGCACCACGGCAAGATCGTGGTGCTGATTCAGATATCGGAGTTCATCATCATCGGCGGCGCCGGACTCGGTGCGCTGCTGGTTGCGAACCCGCCCGCGCTGGTCAAACGCGTGTTCGGGCAGTCGTTCGGCCTCGTGAAGCCGAATCCGTACACCGGGAAAGCTTATGCCGAGCTCCTCCAGGTGCTCTACGACGTGTTCCAGGTGGCGCGCCGTGAGGGTCTCGTCGGTCTGGAGGCTCACATCGAGGACCCCGACAAGAGCGAGATCTTCAAGAAATACCCGGCGTTCATGAACAATCATCACGCCACCAGCTTCCTCGCCGACACGCTGAAGGTGCTGTTGACCGGCGCGGTGGAGGACCACCACCTCTCTGAGATCCTGGATCTGGACCTGGAGCAGCAGCACGAGGAGGCCATGGCCGTCCCGCACGCTCTGAACAAGGTCAGCGACGCCATGCCCGGCTTCGGCATCGTCGCGGCCGTGCTCGGGGTCATCATCACGATGGGCTCGGTGGGCGGCGCGCCCGAGGTGGTCGGCGAAAAGGTGGCGGCGGCGCTCGTGGGCACCTTCCTCGGTATTCTTCTATCGTACGGCATCCTGGGGCCGATGGCCAGCGCGATCGAGTCGCGCATCAAATCCGAGCATGCTTACATGGCCTGCATCCGGACCGCGCTTCTCTCCTTCGCCCGCGGCGACTCGCCCATGACCTCTGTCGAGTTCGCCCGGCGCAACATCGAGCCCGGTGACCGCCCCTCGTTCACGGACCTCGAGGCTATGACAAAGCGGAAGGCGGCCTAGCATGGGAAAGGATCAGCGGCCCATCATCATCAAGAAGGTGATCAAAAAGGGGCATGCCCACCATGGCGGCTCCTGGAAGGTCGCGTATGCCGACTTCGTCACCGCGATGATGGCCTTCTTCATGGTGATGTGGATCCTCGGGATGGACGAGGAGACGCGGAAGTCGATCGAGGGCTACTTCGCCGCCAACCCGGTGGGCGTGGTCCAGGGCTTCGCGTCCGGGGTCAGCCCCGTCTCGCGCGGAACCACTCCGACCGTTGCGCGAGTGCAGCCACTCAAGTTCGTCTCCCGCTCGGCGGAAGAGGGCGAGTTCAGGACGCTGGCGAGCAAGATCGAGGCACGGCTGGAGGGCTCGGACGGACTCGGAAGCATTGCCGCCCAGATCGAGGTGGTGGTCACCGAGGAGGGGCTCCGCATAGAGCTCATCGAATCGAAGGATGGAGAGACGTTCTTCGCCTTCGGCTCCGCCGTGCTTGAGCCCGCCGCCATGCGCGCGCTGCGAATCATCGGGGCGCAGCTGAAGGAATCGTCGAAGTCTCCCATCGTCGTCGAGGGACACACCGACTCGGCACCTTTCGGCTCCGCCGGCTATTCCAACTGGGAGCTCTCCTCCGATCGTGCGCAGGCGGCCCGGCGCGCCCTCGCTTCCGTCGGAATCAGCTCGTCCAGGATCCAGCACATCCGCGGCTACGCCGATCAGCGGCTCCGGGAACCGGACAAACCCCTGAGCCCTTCGAATCGCCGCACGTCGATCCTGCTCCCGTTCTCGTCCGACATGCCCGACATCCAGGGCGGGCAGGCGGCGCCCACACCCGGCACCTGACGCGGTTCGTGCGGCGACCGGCTGGTGAACGCACCGGCCACCGCGCGACGAAAGATGCCCGCGAGCTTCGGCTCGCGGGCATTCTTTCGTTGGCCTTCTGGCATCGGACCGACGACCGGTTAGGACTCGCTCTGCAGCCGCTCCCGAGTCCAGTCCACCGACTGCAGGTAGAGGTCGGGAATGTTGAGCGGCGAGATGCCCAGCTCGGTTGTGACAGTCGACACCTGCTCCCAGTCCCCGGCCTCATAAGCTTCCGCGAGCCGCAGCCAATCAGCGTAGGGCCCCTCTCGCCGCAACAGCGCCATCTTCACCTCCGGCGCCAGATCGATCTCGCTCAGCACCTCGTCCATCGGCGCGCCGAACAGAGCGTCCATCCGCGAGAAGAGGCCAACCATGAAGAGCGTTCCGCCCGGCGCCTTCCGGGTACTCTCGCCGAGCAGCTCGCAGAAGCGGGCGCGGAGAATCGCCGCCTGCACCAGCTCGCTGCCCACTCCGTCCCGCTTCGCGAACGAAGAAACGAGCAAGATCGCGAGCCACCGGTGCAGGGTGATGCGCCCGAGAAGCCGAATGGCCTGGAGGATCGAATCGACCCCGTGAACCCCGAAAGAGGCGGCATTCACCATCCGCAGCAACTTGTGGGAGAGCGACGGATCCCGCCGGAACCCGCCGTCCAGCTCCGCGTCCTCCACTCGATCATCGCGGACGAGGTTCATCAGCTGAATGATCAGCAGGTGATCCACCGACGTGCCGCTCTTGGTGATCAGCTCCGGCTTGGCGAAGAAATACCCCTGGAAGAGCTCGAAGCCCATCTGGCGGCACTCGTCCCGAACCTCGGCGGTCTCGACTCGCTCGGCGAGCAGCCGAAGCTTTCGCCCGGAGAGCGGCTCTACCACCCCGCGGAGGTCGTCGAAGTTGCGGTTCAGCACGTCGATCTTGATGATCTCGGCGAGCCCGAGTAGCGCGTCGCGGCCATCGTTCGGCTCGTAGTCGTCTAGCGCGATCCGGTAGCCGGCCTTCACCAGACGCTCGCAGACCCGCACCACCTCGTCGTCCGCCTTGACGTCCTCCAGGAGCTCGACGACCACCGTGCTTCGGTCGAGGAGGTCGTAGAAGTCGCTGACCAGCATCTCCCGGCTGAAGTTCAGGAATGCGGTCCGCCCGAGCGTGATCCGCTCGAGGCCGATCTCCAGCAGTGACTGGATGATGACGTCGACGGACATCTGGCGGGTACTCGCGCCGTCCGCCGCCACGCTTTGTGCGCCGCTGCGGTAGAGCAGCTCATACCCTTCCACTTGCCCGACGCCGTTGAAGATCGGCTGCCGGGCAACGAAAAGGTCCAGGCTAGAGCTGGGCAAAATCGCTATCGGGGAAAATCGGAGGTTACCGTCCTAGCGTCTCGACGAGCCGAATGGCCTCCGTCATGTCGAAGGGCTTAGCCAGGTGCGGTCGGTTGGCGCTGCCATCCGCCGTCAGCGCCGGGAAGTGGTCGCCCGTCATCAGGATGGTGCGGCCCTTCAGCCTGGGGATGGCCTCGAGGCGCTCCAGGAGCCCGAGCCCGTCCCCGGGCATGTGCGCGTCCGCCAGAACCGCGTCGAACGGCTCGGCGAGCGCCAGCCGCTGCGCCTCGTACGCGTCCGCGGCCTGGACCACCTCGTGCCCATGCCGGCCGAGGAAGAGCGCCAGCGCGAGCCGCAGCGTCGGCTCGTCGTCGGCGACCAGCACCCGGAGCGGCCGCCTGGGTACGCTGTGCATGCTCGACGCGGGAAGGAGCGCTTGCTGCGGAGCGCCGACGATTTCGGCCGCGCGCGGGAGGCGGAGGAAAAACGCCGTGCCCTCACCCTCCACGCTCTCCGCCCAGAGATGCCCTCCATGCTCCCGGACGATGTCCAGCGCGTCGGACAGCCCCATCCCGTCCCCATACTCGTCGGGCCCGATCGCGGTGAGCAGCGTCCGCAGCCGCTCGCGCGGGATGCCGCGCCCGTTGTCGATCACGTAGAGCACCACACCGTCCGTCGACTCGCGCGTCCGCACGATCAGCCGGCGCCCCGGGTCGTCGGAGCCAAGCGAGCGCTCCGCCTGGCGAAGCAGGGCGAGCACCACCCGCTGCAGCGCACCGCGGTCCGCCTGAACCGGCGACAGAGAGCGGTCCAGCTCCCGCTCGGTCTGGATTCCAACCGTCTCCAGGCCGTACTTCCGCAGGTCCATCACACCATCGACCAGCGCGCTCAGGTCGAGCGGCGCGTAGGAGCAGGTGCGCTGCTGGACCGAAAAGTCGAGTAGCCGGTCGATGATCTGCGCGACGCGGGTGCATTCCTGGCTGATGATCTCCAGCCCCTGCACCTGCCCTTCGGCGGTCGCGTCGCGCGCCAGCAGCTGTGCGAACCCCTTGATCGACGCCAGCGGGTTGTTCACCTCGTGCGCGACTCCGGTCGCCAGCTCGCCCACCGCGGCGAGCTGCTCCGCGCGCTTACGCCGCGCTTCCTCCTCCGCCAGCGCGGACCGATCCTCCAGCAGCACCACCCCCCCGGCGTGCCCCTGGTGGACATACGAGCGAATCCCCAGCCCGAGCCGGTGCCGCACGGACGACCGCTCGAAGGTTACCTCGCACGTCAGCGACGCCCGCCCGGCCGCCATACCCGCGCGGTACTGGGCACCTACACCTCGACCCTCGAGCTCCGGGAGGATTCCACGGAAGAGGTCGCGCCCCACGGCCTCGGCGTGTCCCAGCCCCAGCCTGAGCTCCGCGATTCCATTCAGATGGACGACTCGCCCCGCTGGATCCAGCAGCAACACCGCGCCCGGTAGCTGGTCCACCAGCCCGAACGGGGCGCTCTCCTCGGCCCGCGCCGGCTGCGGAGCAGCGGGCGGCGCAGGAACTGGACGACCCTGCGGCGCGGAATCGTGGTTGTATTGGGGTGAGCTGGCACCCATGGTCTCGTGGTCGCGACGGTGAAAGTCCGATCCTGTGCCTTCCAGTATCGGCAGGGGGCGCCAGACGAGCCTGTCCAGACGGAAAACAAAGGATGATACCGGCGGGATGACGCGGCGGCAACCGGTTCGCGCCCTAGCGGCCAAGCTTCTCGATCAGACTCACCGCTTCGGTCATGTCGAACGGCTTGATCAGGTAGGGACGGCCGGTCGTGATACCCTGGCTGGTGCGCGCCCGGCCGAGATCGCCCGTCATGAGCGCGGTGCGGCCGGCGAGCGAGGGCATCGCCTCGAGCTGCTCCAGGAGCTGGAGGCCGTCGCCGGGCATGCGGGCGTCCACCAGCGCGACGTCGAAATCCTGCTCCTTGGCGAGGCGCAGCGCCTCGTACGCGTCCGCCGCCTGCGTCACGTGGTGACCCCGGCGCCCGAGGAAGAGGGAGATCGCGAGGCGGAGCGTCGGCTCGTCGTCCGCGACGAGGACGCGCAGCGGGCGTACCGGAGTGGCGCGGGGCTCCGGAGCCGGCGCCTGCGGGACGACCGGGGAGGTGGGGGCGCCGATCGCCGCGCGGGGAAGGCGCACGAAGAACGCGGCACCGCGGCCCTCCTCGCTCTCCGCCATGATCTGCCCGCCATGCTCGCGGATGATCGTCGCGGATACGCCGAGCCCGAGCCCCGACCCGTGCACCTCGGCGTTCATGTACGACTCGAAGATGCGCGGCAGGACGTCGCGCGGAATGCCGGGGCCGTTGTCCACGACCGAGAGAAGCACGCCCTCGGACGACTCGCGCGTGCGCACCACCAGGAGCCTGTGCCCCTTCTTCGTGGACAGCGCCTGTTCCGCGTTTACGACGAGGTTCAGCACCACCTGCTGGAGCGCTCCCGCCTCTCCCATGACCGGCGAGAGAGCGAGGTCGAGGTCCTGCCGGACCTCGATCCCCGCCGTATCGAGGCTGTATCGCTGGAGGTCGAGCACGCGCGCGGCGACCTCGCTCAGGTTCACCGGCTCGCGGCCACTCGCGCCCTGCTGGCGCGCGAAGCTGAGCAGGTTCTCCACAGCACGAGCGATCCGCTCGCTCTCCTGGACGATGATCTCCAGCGCGCGGTGCTGCTCCTGACTGTTCGCGTCGCGCGACAGCAGCTGTGCGAAGCTCTTGATCGACGCCAGCGGATTGTTGACCTCGTGCGCCACGCCGGCCGCCAGCTCTCCTACCGCGGCCAGCCGCTCCGCGCGTTTGCGCCGACCCTCTTCGTCGGCTAGTGCCGCGCGGTCCTCCACCACCATCACGGCCCACGTGTGATCGTTGGCGCTGAACGACCGAATGCCGAGCCAGAGCGGGAGCAGCCCACGCGGGGAAGTGATCGTCCCATCCCACTCGAGAGCGGCCGGCCCGGCGGAGATCGCCTCGCGGAAACGGCTCCCTAATCCTTCGCTCTCCAGGTCCGGCACCACGTCCCGGAAGAAGTCCGTCCCCAGCACCTGCGACTCGCGCTGCGCGATGCGCTCGCACGCCGTCGGGTTGATCCGCACCACGGTACCCTGCCGATCCAGCAGGATGATCCCGGTGGGGACATGGTCGAGGAGGCGGAATAGATCCGAGACTTCGGAGCGAAGTGGGACGGTGGACATCGGGTTATGACCGGGGACTGCGCCTGCGGCGCGATCTCTGAATGAGCGAAGTCGGAGCCGTCGGCCGGCTCCAGCCTCCGTCATGGGACGGGCGAGGCTGGTCTCGCCTGGAGTGAAAAAGCCGGGGTGGGATATTACTGCCGACACCCCCCTCTGGCAACGCCGACGTAGCGCCGGCAACACGCCCCCGACGCGCGCTTCTCCCCTCTTGGTATCGGCTTCCCTGCTCGATTCCGTCAAGCTTCGGCGCCCCTTCGGGCACATCCGACCCGCTGCGTCGACGCCGTCGTCCTGTAAATGGGACGATCTCGACGACCGCCTGCGCCGCCGGGGAGTGCGGGCGTCCGATGATGCTCGTCCCGGCGCTGAATTGCGTCCCGGGCAGTCCGGCACCGCGCTTGCAATGATCCGGGGGCACTCGCGCGTGGCGGGTCCCGTTCGATAAACAGCTGAGGAATAAGAAGATGAAGAGAGTGACGCATACCTTCATGGCAGCGATGATGGTCGCTGGGCTCGGCACCAGCGGCCTTACGGCGTGCTCACGTTTGAATCAGACGGAGCGCGGTGCCATCCTGGGCGCGGCGGGCGGAGCCGCGGTCGGCGCGGTGATCGGCCGCCAGGTAGGCTCCACGGCTCGCGGCGCCATTCTGGGGGCGGCCGTCGGCGGAGCCGCGGGGGCGGTGATCGGCCGCCGGATGGACCGCCAGGCGGAAGAGCTCGACGCGGCGCTCCCGCCGGGAACCACGGTGCAGCGAGTCGGCGAGGGCATCGCCGTGACCTTCGAGTCCGGTCTGCTCTTCCCCTTTAACTCCACCGATCTGCTTCCGGCCGGGCGCAACAACCTGCAGGGTCTCGCGGCGAGCCTGAGTCGCTACCCGGACACCGAGGTGCTGATCGTCGGACACACGGACGACGTCGGTAGCGACGAGTACAACCAGCGGCTCTCCATCGCGCGCGCCGAGGCCGCGGCATCCGTGCTCGCCGCCGCCGGCGTCCCGCGCAACCGCATCCAGACCGCGGGCCGCGGTGAGAGCGAGCCGATCGCCGGCAACGTCGACGACTCGAGCCGCCAGCAGAACCGCCGCGTAGAGGTCGCCATCTTCGCGAGCGAGGAATACCGCAACGCGGTGATGCGCCAGAGCGGCGGGCAGTAGAGAGGGCGATCGGTTGTCGGCTTTCGGTCATCAGCCCCCCGCTCCTGCGAATTCGGAGCGGGGGGCTGCCGTTTGGATGATGCTGTCGTAGACTGATAGCCGATAGCCGATAGCCGATAGCCGATAAGTTGACGACGCCGCAGCGATGACGAAGCGCATTCTGACCGGGATCCAGCCGTCGGGTACCCTGCACCTGGGGAACTACTTCGGAGCGATCCGCCCGCTGGTGGAGATGCAGACGCGAGGGCAGGTCTTCGCCATCCTGGTCGACCTGCACGCCCTGACGACCGTTCACGACGCGACGACGTTGCGCGCGAACACCACCAACGCGGCCGTCGATTTCCTCGCCTGCGGCCTGGACCCCGAGCGCAGCATCTTCTTCCGGCAGTCTGATGTGCCGGAGCACGCCGAATTGCTCTGGATCCTGAGCTGCGTCACGCCAACCGGCCTGCTGGAGCGCTCCCACGCCTACAAGGACAAGGTCGCGCGCGGCCTTTCCGCCAGCGCCGGCCTCTTCATCTATCCAGTGCTGATGGCCGCGGACATCCTGCTCTACGACGCCGACGTGGTCCCGGTCGGCAAGGACCAGAAGCAGCACCTGGAGATCGCGCGCGATACCGTCATCAAGATGAACGAGGCGTTCGGCGAGGTGCTCAAGCTGCCCGAACCGGAGATCTCGGAGGACGTGGCCGTGATTCCCGGATTAGATGGTCAGAAGATGAGCAAGAGCTACGGGAACACCATCGATCTCTTCGGTGATGAGAAGCCGATCCGGAAGCAGGTCATGCGGATCGTCACCGATTCCACCCCGCTGGAAGAGCCGAAGGACCCCGACGCCTCCACGATCGTGGACCTCTACAGGCTCTTTGCCTCCCCTGCCGAGGCCGAGGAGATGAAGGCCGCCTTCCGTGCCGGCGGCACCGGCTACGGCCACTTCAAGCAGCGACTCTTCGACGCGCTCTGGGACCACTTCGCCCCCATGCGCGCCCAACGCCAGGAGATCCTCCGAAACCCCGCCTACGTCGACGAGGTGCTGCGCGCGGGCGCCGCCCGCGCTCGCGAGGTCGCCGGCGCGACCATGGCGCGAGTTCGCGAGGCGGTGGGGTTGAGGTAGCGGGAAGTCTTCAGTCGTCAGTCTTCAGTCGCCAGTTTCCAGCGGTTGCTTCAGCCGGTACGAGAACTGCGACGGTTGGACGTGCATGTCTTCACCTGGACTGAAGACTGACGACTGACGACTGACAGCTTCAACACAGGAGCCACCATGGACGACCAGCCAGGCGAGCAAGAGGGGCAGCCGACACCTCCCGGAGGGGTACTTACACGGGTCTGCGTCACGTGCGGCAAAGAGAACTACCTCACGGCCAACGACACTCAGGTCCAGACGACCTGCGAGAAGTGCGGGAGCATCGTCTTTCGTGAGTTCTTCAGCCACACAGAGGAAGACGAGGCCGCGACCGACTTCGCCGACTCCACCGCTCGCGATCTGGACTCCGATGACCCGGAGGGCGACGCAATGCCGGGAGACGTCATCGACCTCGACATGCGGTAATTTCTGATTTTTGAATTTTGAATCTTGGATCGAGAGCAAGGACTCCGGACCGGACGGTAGTGGGTAAGCACCGAGAATAATTCAAAATCAAAAATTCAGAATTCGAAATTTGTCCATGTTTCCTCTCTTCGTCGGCTCGGGCGTCGCGCTGGTGACGCCGTTCAACAGGCAGGGTGTGGATACGGACGTGCTGCAGGAGCTGGTGGCCTTCCATCTTCGCGAGGGTACGGACGCGCTGGTGGTGAACGGGAGCACGGGCGAGGCGGCGACGATGAGCGCGGCGGAGCAGCGGGCGGCGGCGGAGGCAGCCGTGGAAGCGGCCGCGGGGCGCGTGCCGGTGATCGTTGGAGCTGGCGGGAGCGATACCGCCGCGGTGGTCGAGCTCGCGAGGGCCGCGCGAGCTGCGCGAGCTGACGCGGTGCTCGTGTCGCCGCCGCCGTACAACAAGCCTCCCGCAGCCGGCATACTGGCCCACTACCGCGCGGTCCTGGACGCTGCGGACCTTCCGCTCGTCGTATACAACGTCCCCAGCCGTACCGCCTGCAACCTCGCTCCCGCGCTGATCGAGCAGCTCGCGGAAGACGAGCGCGTGGTCGGCGTGAAGGAGGCCAGCGGTGACATCGCCCAGATCGTGGATCTGGCGCGCCGCGTGGGCGACCGCCTCTCGATCTATAGCGGCAACGACGACCAGGTGCTTCCGTTCCTGGCGCTCGGCGGGCAGGGGGTGATCTCGGTTCTGGCCAACATCGCCCCCGCCGCGACCACCCGGATGGTGCACAGCTTCATGGAGGGAAAGCTCGATGAGGCGCGGGAGCTTCAGCTCGATTACCTCCCGCTGATTCGCGCGCTGTTCAGTGAGCCCAACCCCATCCCGGTCAAGGCGGCGGTCGCCGCGCTCGGGTTCGCCGTCGGCGAGGTACGGCTCCCGCTGGTCCCTCCGTCGCAGGCCTGCATGGGCGAGCTGGTCGCCTGCATGCGCGAGCGCGGCATTCACCCGGCTGAAGCGGTGCATGCCTGAGCGGCTTCGGCTGGTGGTCAGCGGCGCGACGGGGCGCATGGGCGCGACTCTCGCCCGCCTGGCCGCGGCGGACGAAGCGCTCACCATCGTCGGCGGCGTCGACCGCGACGGCAGCGAGAACGGCGCGTCAGGCTATCCGGATATCCGCTCGATCTCCGACGCTGAGGAACTGATCCGCTCCGCGGACGCCGTGGTGGATTTCTCCGCGCCCGAGTTCCTGCGCAGCCTGCTGTCGGAGCAGAGTGACGCGCTGACCGGCCGCGCGGTCGTGGCGGGCACCACGGGGCTGGGAGCGGAGGAGGAGCGGCTGCTCGATCGTGCCGCCGAACGGTCTCCGGTGCTGACGGCCGCGAACTTCAGCGTCGGGGTGAACGTGCTGATGGCGCTGGTGGAGCGCGCGGCACGCGCGCTTGGCCCGGAGTACGACGTCGAGATCGTGGAGGCGCATCACCGGCGCAAAGAGGACGCGCCGAGCGGGACCGCCCTGGCGCTCGGAGCGGCCATCGCCAGCGGTCGCGAGGCAGACCTCGCCGCCGTGCGACGCGATGGCCGCTCGGGCCGTCCTGGTGCCCGGCCGACCGGCGAGATCGGCTTCCACGCGGTGCGCGGCGGGTCGGTCGTCGGCGAGCACGAGGTGATGTTCATCGGTGATCTCGACCGCGTCGAGATCGTGCACCGCGCCAGCGACCGCGCACTGTTCGCGTCCGGTGCCCTCCGCGCCGCCCGCTGGCTCGCCGGCCGGCCTGCCGGCCGGTACGACATGCGGCAGGTTCTCGGGCTGGACTGAAGAGAAGTTCAAAGTGCGAGTTCAAAGCTCAAAGGGACGGCGCTGAGTACTTTGAGCCCGGAACCTCGAACTTGAACTCTGTTTGCGGACACCCGAAAATCGCTCCCGTGGAAGACTCCCTGGCCAGCATCGGTCTCTCGGACGGGCTCGTCGCGTCGCTGCACCTGGGCCTGCTCGGGCGGCTGCTGCTCGCGGCGTTTCTCGGCGGGATCATCGGTCTCGAGCGCGAGCTTTCCGGCAAACCCGCAGGGCTGCGCACGAACCTGCTCATCTGTGTAGGAGCGACGCTGCTGATGGAGGTGTCCATCAACCTCTCCGTGAGCGCGAACCTCGGATCCGGTGAGATGCGCTCCGACCCTGCGCGGATCGCGGCGCAGATCGTCTCAGGCATCGGGTTCCTGGGAGCCGGGACGATCATCCAGGCGCGAGGGAGCATCATCGGGCTGACCACGGCCGCTACCATCTGGGTGGTCGCTGCGATCGGGATGGCGGTCGGAGGGCGGTTTTACGTGGAGGCGATCGGCAGCACGATACTCGTGGGGACCGCGCTCGTCATGCTCGGCCGTGTGGAGGGGATCATCATCCGGCGCAGGCACGCGCAGCGGTATCTCTTCGCGCTGGATCCCGACCCTGACCTCCTCTCGTTCATCTCCGATACCTTCAGGGAGGCCGGCCTGCGCGTGGAGACCGAGTCCGTGGAGAAGAGCCACGAGCAGTACCAGGCGACCTTCGATGTAGACGGCCAGGCACGGCTCCACCGGCGCGTAGTCGACTCGCTCATCAGCCACACGGGTGTCCGTAAGATGACGCGGATCTTTTGATGCAGTTCATGATCCTGGTCGCGGCCCAGGTACTGGGCCTCTTCCTCACGGCGATCGGCCTTCCCGGGCTCTGGCTGCAGGTCGTCTCGCTGGGGATCTTCGCGTGGCTCGGCGGGTTCGTGACCGTCAGCGCGATCTCCGTCGGCGTGGTCGTAGTCCTTGCGCTGCTCGCGGAGGTCGCCGAGTTTCTGCTCGGCGGCCGTTACGCGAAGAAGTACGGTGGCGGGAGCCGCGCCGCGATGGGAGCGATCATCGGCGGGATCGTCGGCGCGCTGGTCGGCTTCCCGCTCCCGCTGCTCGGCAGCGTGTTCGGAGCGATGTTCGGCGCCTTTCTGGGCGCCTTTCTTCTGGAGCTGACGACCGGTCGCGGGGCCTCGCCGGCGTTGCGGGCCGGTTGGGGGGCCTTCCTCGGGCGGGTGGTGGCCACCGCGATGAAGGCCGGGGTCGGAGTCGTAATTCTCGTGCTCACCGTCATCGTCGCCGTGCGATAGCCCGGCTTCATCCGATCGCTGCCGGCGGAGCTTCCCGCCGTACGAGTCTCGAGGTCGCGCCATGAACGAAGAGCTGACGATGGTCGAGGAGGGAAGAGTGGAGGAAGGGAAGTACGTCTACTGCATCATCAAGAGCCCCAGGCCGCGCGAGTTCGGGCAGATCGGCATCGGTGAAGGCACCAACAACGTCTATACGGTCCACTTCAGCGAGCTCGCGGCCGTCGTCAGCGACACGCCGATCCGCATCTACGATCCAACCCGCGAGAACGTGCTCGCTCACGAGTTCGTGAACGAGACGGTGATGCGTGAGTACACCGTGATCCCCATGAGCTTCGGGACGCTCTTCCGGACCGAGGAAGACATCGTCGAGCTCCTGAAGTCGACCTATCAGGCCTTTGACGACGTGCTCGAGAAGATGAAGGACAAGATCGAGTTCGGGCTCAAGGTCCTCTGGGATCGCGAGAAGGTCATCTCCACCATCGAGACGGAGAACGAGGAGATCGGACGGCTCAAGGAGGAGATCAACCGCAACGCGCAGAGCTCCACCTACTTCGCCCGGATGCAGCTCGGCCGCCTGGTCGAAGCCGCGCTCGAGGAAGCCGGCAACCGCTACGTGCGCGACATCCACGAGACGCTCAAGCCGGCCGCCGTCGCCTCCCGCTCGAACAAGCCGATCGGCGACCGAATGATCCTCAACGCAGCCTTCCTCGTCGACCGCGACCGCGAGAAAGCCTTCGACGAGGCCGTGAAAGAGATCTCGCACCGCTACGAGGACCTGCTCACGTTCAAGTACACCGGCCCCTGGCCCCCCTACAACTTCGTGAACATCAAGCTGAAGCTGGAGAAAGCGACCGGATAGGGAACGGGGAACAGGGAACAGCGGGAACATATCGAATGCACTGACGTCGAGCCGACGCGGCCCTCTCGCGAGCCGGGCAGGCTGTTCTCTGTTCCCTATTCCCTACTATGGGTCTCCTCAAACACCTCCTTTTCTGGCCCGTAACCGGCCCGCAGTTCCTGATCGAGTTCTCGCTCGGGCAGGTCAGCGACACCGTGCGCGAGCAGCTCACGGACGACCAGCTGGTGAAGGAGGACCTGCTTGCGCTGCAGATGCGGCTAGAGCTCGGTGAGATCGACGACGACGAGTACGTGCGGCTCGAAGCGGAGCTGATGCAGCGCCTGCGGGACGTGCGGCATTGGCGCGAGGAGTACGGGATGGGCACCTCCGGCGGGCCCGTTCAGGTGCGCCGCGACCCGGTTGCCGAGCCGGACCCCACGCCGGATCTCGCCGAGCACGTAGTTGGCACCCCCGACACCCCGGCCGACGACGCACCGCCCCCCGGCGGCATCGCCTCCCCCGATGGCGCGAGCGTGGAGATCAGCTTCGATTGGGAGGAGTGAACGGCAATGATGAATGATGAATCATGAATGATGAATTGAACTCCCCGCAGCGGGCCCATTCATCATCCATCATCCGTCATTCATCATTGCCGACTCTGCTCACCCTCGGTACCCGCTGGACCTTCGTAGGCGGCAAAGGTGGGGTGGGGAAGACCACCACGGCGGCGGCGCTCGCGATCTCGCTGGCCGATGCCGGTGAGGAGGTGCTGGTGCTCTCCGTGGATCCAGCGCATTCGCTGGGTGACGCACTCGGAGTGGCGCTGGGTTCCGAGCCGGTCGACATGCCGGGTGTGCCGCGGCTGAGGGCGCTGGAGATCGACGCGGCGCGCGAGCAGGAGCGCTTTCTGGGATCGCACCGGCGGGCGCTGCTGCTGCTGCTGGAGCGAGGCACCTATCTGGACCGGGAGGACATCGACTCCCTGGTGGACCTGACCCTCCCGGGCGCGGACGAGATCGCCGCGGTCTTCCGTCTCCTGGATCTCGCTTCCGCATCGGAGCGCCACGTGGTGGTGGATACCGCTCCCACGGGGCACACGCTCCGTCTGCTCGACCTCCCGGGCGTCGCACGAGGGTGGCTGGCCGCGCTGGAGGCCATGGAGGAGAAGCATCGGACGGTCGCCCTGGGCCTCGTGGGCGCCTACCGCCCGGATGACGCAGCCGCGCTGCTCGGCCGCCTCCGCGAGGAGCTCGACGAGCTCGCCGCCATCTTCAGCGACCCGGAGCGAACGCGCTTCGTTCTCGTCACCAATACCGAACCGGTGGTGCTCGCGGAGACCCGGCGCTACGAGGCCGCGCTGACGGAGCGACGAATCGCGCTCGCCGGGATCGTGGTGAACCGCGCGGATGCAGCGAGCCTCCCGCCGGAAGCGGTCGGTGACGGGATGGTGGTCGTCCCGCGGCTCCCGGGCGAACCTCGCGGGCCCGACGGTCTGCGCGCGTTCGCTGCGTCCGCCGGCGCCGGACCCGGGAGCGAGGCGTCGACTATCGACGGACCCCCGGAGCTGCGGGCCGGCAACCCCTTCCAGCCGCCGCTCGGACGTACGCTCTATGTGGTCGGCGGCAAGGGGGGCGTCGGGAAATCGACAGTAGCCAGCGCGCTGGCTGTGCAGCTCGCGCGGCGCGGCGGCGGGCGGGTGCTGCTGCTCAGCGTCGACCCGGCCGGTTCGCTCGCGGAGGTGCTGGGCGTGCCCGTGAACGCGGAGGCCCGCGCGGTTCCGGGCGTTGAGGGTCTGGCAGCGCAGCAACTGGAGGCGGAGAGCGCTTGGCGGAGCTTCCAGCGGGAGTACCGCGCCGAGGCGGAGCAGCTCTTCGCGGGCCTCATGGGCGGAGGCGGCACGGCCGAGGCGGACCGGCGCGTGGTGGAGCGCCTCATCTACCTCGCGCCCCCCGGGATCGACGAGCTGATGACGCTCGTGCAAGTGGTTGAACTCACTGAGGATCGACCCTATGATGCCGTGGTCCTGGACACCGCGCCGGCCGGGCATCTGCTTCGCCTCCTCGAGCTCCCGGCCGTCGCGCTGGACTGGGCCCGGGCCGTGCTGCGGATGCTCCTGAAGTACCGTGAAGTCGCCGGTCTCGGCGCTCTCGCCGGGCGCGTTCTCGCCCTGACGCGCGACCTGCGCGCCGTCCGTGAGCTGCTCCAGGATCCGGCGGCGACCTGGCTCGTGGCGGTCGCTCTCCCGGAGTCACTCAGCGTAGCGGAAACGCGCCGGCTCCTCTCGCGCCTACGCGGGCTGGGGATCGCGCCCGGCGCTCTGCTCGTCAACCGCGCGCTCACGCAGGACGGTGCGGTACGCGGATCCGCGGAGATCCTGGCCTTGCGGAGCCTCGCGGAAGCCGTGCCCTTCGCGGGCACCACCGACGAGTCCACCGGACCGGTAGGCCCGGACGCGCTCGCCGCCTTCGCGAGCCGGTGGCGCGAGATCGTTCCGCCGAAATCGAGCTGATGGAAACACTCGCATATCTGTACGCGATCGTGCCCGCGGACGCGGCTGATCCCGCGCCCGAGCTCACGGGGATTGACGGTGGGGCGGTGCGCCTGGTGCGCGGAGAGCGCGTCTGCGCCGTCGTCAGCGACGTTGCTGAAACGGCGTACGCCGACGAGGTGCTCGACGCGCGGCTCGCGGACCTGGCCTGGGTGGGCGAGCGCGGCCTCGCGCACGAGCGCGTGCTCGACTGGTACGCCGAGCGCGGCCCCGTCATCCCGCTCAGTCTCTTCTCCCTGCACCGCGACGACCAGCGCGTCGGCGAGCGCATCGCGGCCGAGGCGGAGCGGTACGAGCGCCTGCTGGACCGGCTGCGCGGCCATCGCGAATGGGGTGTGAAGCTGTGGCGCGACGATGCGCGCCTGGCGGAGCATCTGGGTGAGCTTTCCCCGGCCGTCGCCGCGCTCACCGCCGAGATCGAGACGGCACCGCCGGGGCGCCGCTTTCTCCTCGAGAAAAAGCGCGACGCGCTGAGCGCGGAGGAGCTGCGGCGGGTCTCCGCGCGTGTCTCGCACGAGGTGTACGGCCAGCTTCGTGGCGAAGCGCGGGATTCCGTCACCATTCCGATCACCGCTCCACCCGGCAACGCGTCCAGGACGCTCGTGCTCTACGGCGCCTTCCTCGTCCCGGACGAAGGCTTCGCCGGCTTTCAGCGGCGGCTCAGCGAGCTCGCAGCCGCCTTCCAGCCGACCGGGTTCGACTTCGAGTTCACCGGACCCTGGCCCCCCTACCATTTCGCCGATCCCGATGCCGCCTGAGCAGCCCGCGCCTTCGTCGCTCGCGGCCCACCTCGCCGCCGACGTCGACTTCCTCGCCACCTACGTCGAGTCGACCAGCCCCACGGCGTCTTTCCACATCGACGACTTCTCGATGTCCCACACGCCGCTGCCGCCGATCCAGACGGACATCCCTTCGGTGAAGGACGTGCTGGCCGACCACTTCACCGTGGGCGCCGCCGTCGAGAACCCGCAGTTCCTCGGCAACCACGGGCAACTGCTGGCCAGGCACTTCAACTCG
>JAHWJV010000049.1 GCA_019348265.1 Gemmatimonadota bacterium | reverse complement strand
GATCAGCCGGCCCGTCATGGCGGGCGGGCGAGTCGTGCTGGAGCCCGCGGGGCCAGCCGTCTGGTTCACTTTCCCGGGGCGCTGGCACGACATCGGCCGCTTCCATCTCGCCGATGGGACCTTCACCGGCTACTACGCGAATATCCTCACTCCCGTCCAGATGGACGGGGACCGGTGGGAGACGATGGACCTCTGCCTCGACCTGTGGCTCGGCGCCGACGGTCGGGTGGAGATGCTGGACGAGGACGAGTTCGAGGAGGCGGTCGAGCGGGGCTGGATGGATGAAGCGACGGCGCGCGCGGCGAGGCAGGAGGCGGAAGAGCTCGCCACGGCGGCGCGCGCCGGAAGCTGGCCCTCCCCGCACGTGCGAGAGTGGGATCTCGACCGCGCGCGGCGCGCGGCACTCACACCATGAGGGTAGACATGCGTTGGTCGATCCGGCTCGCGTCACTCCTCGGCGTGCTCCTGCCGCTCCTCTCGTCGGCCGCCGCCGCGCAGGTGGCGCCCGAAGATTCACTGCTGACGCGCGCGAACGAGAGCCGCCGCAAAGGGTCCGCAGAGGCGCCTATCACCATCATCGAGCTGGCGGACTTCCAGTGCCCCTTCTGCCGCGAGTTCAACCAGCTGACGATGCCCGCACTGGACAGCCTGTACGTCCGCACCGGGAAGGCGCGCATCGTCTTCTACAATCTCCCCTTCCCCTCCCACTCCCGCTCCTGGGTCGCCGCCGAAGCCGCAATGTGCGCGGCGGCGCAGGGGAGCTTCTGGCCGATGCACGACCGCCTCTACGACGAGCAGGCACTCTGGGGCGAGTCCACCGACCCGGCCGCGGAATTCGACCGGTACGCGACTGCGCTCTCGCTGAACCTCGACGCTTTCCGCGACTGCACGCGACAGGATCGCGTCGCTCCACTGCTCCTGACCGACCTCATCCAGGGTACCAACGGCGGCGTCTCCGCCACCCCGACCTTCGTCATCCTGCGCGAGCCGCGCGCCGGAGAGGACCCCAACGCCGCTCAGCGCGTTCTCGCCGGCATGCAGCCCATCGCAGAGTTCGAGAAAGCGATTGCCGAGCTGAGCAGATAGTGCGAAAGTGCGAAAGCGCGTTCACTGGTCGTCGCGGACCACGTACGCCGAGACCAGGCGCTTCATGTCGATGTGGATGTGGCGCGTGACGCTGGGATCTTCGCGCAGGAGATCGATCAGGCGCTCGTATTCGTCGAGTCGCTCCAGGGGGACGAGGATCGTCTCCGCGTGGAAGGTGCCCTCGTCTGCGAAGACGAGGCGTACGCGGGCGTTCGACTGCTCAGTGGGCATGATCAAGGGCGGTGTGCGTCGAGTGTTCCGCGTCCGCGACTTTGCTCATATTCCGGGCGGCGGGACCGTCGTATCCACCGCCTGCGTGGGAGCGGCCGCACCGCCGGCGGCGCCAGCCTCCTGCTTCACCACGGCCTCCAGCTCGCTGTAGCTGGCCGGGACCTCGGGGAGCCGCTTCCCGTTGATGAAGATGGCGGGCGTGCCGGAGACCCCGAGCTGGTCCCCCAGCTGGCGGGTGAGCGTCACTTCTCGCGCGTACTTGTCGGACCGCAGGCAGCTGTCGAACTGCTCCGGGTCCGCACCGGCTTCGCCGGAGAGCTCGGAGAAGAAGTCGGCCGCGTCGCCCTCACTCATCGGCGACCAGGTCTGCTGGCGCGCGTACACGAGGTCGTGGTACTCCCAGAATTTACCCTGCTCGTTCGCGCATCGGCCGGCCCGCGCCGCCATCCACGAGAGTCGGAACGCCCCGCCCAACGGGTACTCGTAGTAGACGTAGCGAACCAGCCCCGTATTCACGAGCCGCTCCTTGATCAGAGGCTCGATGAAGCTCACCCACTGTGAGCAGTGCGGGCACTGGTAGTCCGCGAACTCGTACATGACGACGGGAGCGTCGTCGCGCCCGATCGAGATCCCCTGGACCCGGGAGATCTCCGCCGGATCGACGGTTACGTTCGCAGGAGCATTTACCGCCACCCCGCGCCCACCACCCCCTAGCTGGCTGAAGAGGTAGATCGCCCCACCTACCGCCAGGACCGCGAGGATGACGTAGAACGGGATGAGCGGGTTGCGCTGCGAGGGCTTGCGAGCCACGATCTTTGCTCCGTTCTGGATAGCGGTGCCAAGGGTGTTTACCTGCGAGTGCCCGGAAGATTACCCTTCCCGCCGGGAGGCGGCAAGTGTAGAGCGGGAATGTTCTTTGCACCCCCTACGTCCGGTAATTTCATCCCTGTCCCCTGCTGTGATAATGGCTGACATTCGTCTGGCACAACCCCGCGCGAACCGACTGTGGCTCTACGTCGGGGTTCTGGCGGCGCTGGGCTTCATTCTCTGGGCGAGCGCCTTCGTGGTGGGCGACGCCACCAACCCGGCCGAGGCTCCCAAGGTAGGCGCGCAGATGGACTTCGGGGAGGAGCGGACTCCGGTGCTCCCCGCGCAGGCAACGCCGTTCCAGTCCATGGAGTCTCTGCAGACCCGCGATCTCGGCCGGCTGATCCGGCTCACCGGCGCGGTTGAGAGCCGCGTGGCCGGCAATGCCGTCTGGGTGCGCTCGCCCGGCGGCCGCCGCATCCTCGTCCGCTTCGAGCCGCCGCCCAGTCCGGAAGCGCTCCGACGTATCGGAGGGTCGATCGAGGTGGACGGCTACCTGGAGAAGATCAGCGAGGCGGAGTTCGAGGTCTGGATGGACACCCTCGGCGTGCGCATCCCGCGGCCGCCGCCAGGACGCAAGTTCGGCGACCTCCCGGAGGCGTCTTTCGCGCGCGTGGACTCGCTGTTCATCAAGAACTTCTACATCTCCGTCCGGCCGGAGGCGCTCGAGCCGCGCCCGCGCGAGGAGCCAGCGGAGGCGTCGAAGTGAGCCGCCCCGCTAGGCGTGGCGGCCACACCCACTGGTCCCCCGCGGAGATGGACCGCCTCGAGCGCGCCATCGTCGAGGGCGCTCGCGTCCAGCTCTCCAGGCGCGGCACGGTCTACATGGTCGTCCCCCGCGAGATCCGCCCCCGTGGGCCGTCCGAGTTCCTCATCGGTACCACCAACGCCGGCGACGACCTCGCCTTCGCTCTGGATGAGATCGAGCATTTCGACGTGATCTGGTGAACGGTTCGTGCGAGCGTGCGAAAGCAGCCACCGCACCCTCAGCACTCTCGCACTCCTACTTGTACGCCAGCGCCGTCTCCTCCCCGAACTTTCTCGCCGCCTCCAGGTACGCGTAAAACAGCCGATTGTCCGGGTGGCGGCGGTCTCCCCGCGTTTCGGCTTCGCCGCGCTCCGGGTGCCACTGTACACCGATCATCCACGGGTGGTCTCGGCCCTCGACGCCCTCGATCAGCCCATCCTCCGCCCATGCGACGGGCCGCAGGGGCTCGGCGAGGCGGTTGATCCCCTGGTGATGGAAGGAGTTGATGAAGAGATCCGTCGCGCCGAAGATCTGCGCCAGCTGCGACTCTTCCGCGATCCGGGCGGAGTGCCACCGCTCGGTGATCGGCGCACTTTGCTCGTGGATGATCCCTTCCGCGCGCTGGGAGGGAAGGTCCTGGAACAGGGTCCCTCCGAGGGCGACGTTCAGCAGCTGCAGACCGCGGCAGATGGCGAGCACAGGCATCCCGCGCTCGATCGCCCGCTCGACCGCGAGCATCTCCATCCGGTCCCGAGCGCGGTTCACGGAGGCGAGATTCGTGTGGGGCTCCTGCCCATAGTATGCCGGGTCCACGTCCTCTCCACCCGTCAACACCAGACCGTCCGCGAGGTCGATCAGCCGTCCGATCGACTCTTCGTCGTGCGCTGGCGTAACCAGGAGGGGCGTGCCGCCCATCGCCTCGAGCGCCGCGATGTACGGGCTTCCCAACATGATCTGGGGCGTGCGGTAGTTCGGGTCCTCGTAGCTGGTCGTGGTCGTCGCGATCAGCGGTCGCATCCATCCTCCCGTTATGTGGTACGCGCTATTCCGCAGGTTTCGCACCGGGTGTGGGTAACGCCTAGCGGCTATCGGTCTTCGGCTTCAGTCCTCAGTCTCTATAAACGAGCGAGCCGGCCCTGCGGGGCCGGCCAGCTCGTGCTTCGATTCGGCTCTAGACGGCTACGCCATGCTCCGCGGGGTCGAGGCCGAGAGGCTGGCGCCGTCGCGGCCGCGAGAGACGTTCGCCTCGATTCGGCTCAGCAGGTCGTAGAGGCGGAACGGTTTCACCAGAACCTCCACCTGCCCGCCGTCCGCCAGCGGAGCCGAGGCCTGCTCACCGGTCGCAGCAGTGATCAGCATCACCGGAACGTCGCTCAGCTTCGGGTCCCTTTGCACCGCCTCCACGACCTCCAGCCCGGACATCCCGGGCATCATCACGTCGAGCAGGAGCAGGTCCGGCCGGGTTGCCGCGCTCGACAGCCGCTCCATGATCGCCGTCCCGTTCGCCGCCGTCTCCACCGCATACCCGTGCGCGCTGAGCGCTCGGTCGAGCCCCTGCAGGAGAACCGGGTTGTCCTCCGCGATGAAGATCGTAACTGGCCTGTCGTTGCTCGTCACGATTGCTCGGAGCAGTAGGTGAGCGACCGTCGGCGGTTCGCCGGCAGGGCGGCGCAGGGAGCGCGCCGCGAGGGTCACGAAAAATGCCGCAAAATAAGAGCCAGGGGAAAAATACCTGGGCTCCTACTCTTCGGTCTCGTCCTCCACGGGAAGGTCGAGCTCGGCGGCGAGCGCGGCGCCGGTCTCGGTATCCTCGGCGGTGAGCTCCGTTTCGTGGCCCGCCTCGGCCTCCATCTCCGCCTCGGCTACCGCCTCATCCACCGCCTCCTGGATATCCTCGTCGTCCAGCAGGCAGGCGACGTCCATCACCATGTCGCCAGCGTCGAGGTTGATCAGGCGAACGCCCTGGGTGTTGCGGCCGATCACCCGAATGCCGTCGACCGACTGCCGGTTCACGATCCCGTTGCGCGTGATCACCATGAGCTCGTCGCCCGGGGCGACCGGCTTGATCGCCACCACCTTACCCGTCTTGTCGGTGGTGCGGACGTTGATGACACCCTTTCCGGCGCGGCGCTGCAGGCGGTACGCGCCGATGTCGGTGCGCTTGCCCATCCCCTTCTCCGTCACCACGAGCAGCGTGGGGCCGACCTGCTCGGGCTGCATCGGCTCCGCGGAGTCCGAGATCTCGGCCACCTCCTCGGCCTCGACGAGCTCGGCGTCCTCGATCGGGTCGGGCTCGGCTTCGGTCGCGCCACCCACCCGCGCGACCACGACCATCCCGATCACCACGTCCTGGCCGATGAGGCTGATCCCGCGAACCCCGGTGGTCGCGCGGCCCATCTCACGGACGTCCGTCTCATGGAAGCGGATGGCGATCCCCTGCCGTGTGGCGAGGACGACGTCGCTCTTGCCGTCGGTGAGCTGCACGTCGATCAGCTCGTCGCCGTCCAGCACGTTCATGGCGTTGATGCCGACCACCCGCGGGTTTCCGAAGGCGGAGAGCACCGTCTTCTTCACCGTCCCCCGCCGGGTGACGAACATGAGGTAGCGGTCGGCCGAGAACTGCCGGACCGGGACGACGGAGGCAAAGCGCTCCTTCGCATCCAGGTTGATCAGGTTCACGATCGGCTTGCCGCGGCTGTTCCGGCCGCTCACCGGGATGCGGTACACCTTGAGCCAGTAGCACTGACCATCCCGAGTGAAGATCATCAGGTAGTCGTGCGTGCTCGCGATGAATAGGTGCTCGACCCAGTCCTCTTCCTTGGTGTCCATTCCCGCGATTCCGCGCCCGCCGCGGCCCTGTTTGCGGTACGTGTCCACCGGCATCCGCTTGATGTAGCCGGAGTGGGAGACGGTGATCACCATGTCCTCGTCGGCGATCAGGTCCTCCTCGGAGAAGTCGCCGGTCTCGCCCAGGATCGCGGTGCGGCGCGCGTCGCCGTACTTGTCGGCGACCTCGAGCAGCTCGTCCTTGATGATCTGGTAGCGCCGCTCCGGGCTCTCCAGGATGCCCTGCAGCTCGGCGATGGTCGCGCGCACCTCGGCGAGCTCGGCTTCCAGCTGCTCGATCTCCAGGCCGGTGAGCTTGGCCAGCCGCATGTTGAGGATCGCGTCCGACTGCCGCTCCGAGAGCGCGAAGCGGTCCCGCAGCCGGTCCCCCGCGTCCTCCGTCGTGTCGGATCCGCGGATGATCGCGATCACCTCGTCGATGTTGTCGACCGCGATCTTCAGCCCCTCGAGGATATGCTCCCGCTCCTGCGCCTTCCGCAGCTCGAACTGCGTGCGCCGGACGACCACGTCGTGGCGGTGCGCGACGAAGTGGTAGATCATCTCCCGCAGCGAGAGCACGCGCGGCGCACCGTTCACCAGCGCGAGCATGATCACGCCGAAGGTGCTCTGCATCTGCGTGTGCTTGTAAAGCTGGTTCAGCACGATGTACGGGATCGCATCGCGCTTCACCTCCACGACGATGCGCATCCCGTCGCGGTCCGACTCGTCGCGCAGGTCGGCGATCCCCTCGACCTTCTTGTCGCGGGCGAGCTCGGCGATCTGCTCGATCAGGCGCGACTTGTTGACCATGAAAGGGATCTCGGTGACGACGATCCGCTCGCGTCCGTCATCGCGCTCCTCGATCTCCGCTTTTGCCCGCACCACGACCCGGCCGCGACCGGTCTCGTACGCCTCGTCGATTCCCTCACGGCCGTGGATGAAGCCTCCGGTGGGAAAGTCGGGGCCGCGGACGAACTCGCGAAGATCCTGCACCGTCGCGTCCGGGTTGTCGATCAGGTGGACGCAGGCGTCCACCACCTCGCGCAGGTTATGCGGCGGGATGTTGGTCGCCATGCCGACCGCGATACCCGACGAACCATTGATCAGCAGGTTGGGGAGCTTCGCCGGCAGCACCGTCGGCTCCATCAGCCGATCGTCGAAGTTCGGCGTGAAGTCGACCGTCTCCTTGTCGATGTCGGCCAGCATCTCGCCCGCGAGCGGCGCGAGTCTCGCCTCGGTGTACCGATATGCGGCCGCGTAATCGCCGTCCACCGAGCCGAAGTTCCCCTGCCCCGCGACCAGCGGGTAGCGAAGCGAGAAGCTCTGGACCATCCGCACCATGGCGTCGTACACGGACGAGTCGCCGTGCGGGTGATACTTGCCGAGCACGTCGCCCACCACCGTCGCCGACTTCCGGAACGGGCGGTTCGGCGACAGCCCCGCCTCGTGCATGCTGTACAGGATCCGCCGGTGCACCGGCTTCAGCCCGTCGCGCACGTCGGGAAGCGCACGCTGCACGATCACGCTCATCGAGTAATCGATGAACGACTCGCGCATCTCCTCCTCGATCAGCCTCGGGAGGATCTTCTGTTCGGAGTGGTCGGGCAGGATTCGGTCGTCGCTCATCAAAGGTCCGTTTGAAGCGGAGATCGGGAAGGATCAGCACCGCGCCGACAGCCTGCCTGTGTACCCCGGGTGCCGCGAAGTGTGCCGTGCGCGCCGGTGCGTGGGCGCGGACGTGCGTACGCGCGAGGGCTGTTCCTGGCGTATACGTTCAGCGGAGCGGTGCGGAGGGTCCCGAGCGCCGGCGGCCGTCCACCGGATCACCCGTTGCCGTCCGCTCGAGTGGACAGGGCGGGCACGCGCAACAAACGCGTGAAAACCAAATACCCGCACCGTTGCTAACTATCTGCCTTAACTGGCACCTGGCCCCTGGCTTGCCATATGGAGATGCGAGAATTCGATCCACTATGTTCGAGGAGAATCTGATGTTCAAGCGACTAGTCTCGCCGCTCCCGCTGATGCTCGCGCTCGCCGTCACCGTGGCGGCGTCGCCCGTCGATGCGCAGGGCCGCGGCAACGATAAGGGGAATGGCAACGGGAAAGCCAAGAGCGGTGAGGTGCGCAGGGGGAACCAGGAGGAGCGCCCGGCCCTCCAGCGTCGCGATAGCGACGACGATCGCTACGATGACCGGAACGGCACGTACGACGACGGCTACTACGTCCGTACGGATCGGCAGCGGGCCAACGTCAAGCGCGGCTGGTGCCAGGGCAAGGGCAACCCTCACAACACGGTCGAGAACTGCGGTTATCAGAGCTCGCGCAATCGATCCGGGTACGACGGGCGGGGCGGCTCCTACGAGCAGAACCATGCCGAGTTCCACCGCTACCTGGACGACCGGTACCGTCAGCTATCGGCCGAGCGTGGGCTGGACATCCGCCGGCAGCTCGAGCTTCGCGCGCAGAAGAGCGCCGAGCACAACCGCTGGCACGATCAGGCCGGGCGACGCCACGACTCGCTGTAGCCCGAGGGCTATCGGCTATCAGTCCCCCGCTCCAGAACCTGGAGCGGGGGACTCGCTTTAGGCAGGTGCGGCGACTCAGTCCACCAGGCGCAGATCGGCGACGAGCGGGAGGTGATCCGAGGCGTCAGTCCGTAGCACGCGAGCAGCGACGGCGGCGAAGCGGCGGTCGTGGAAGATGTAGTCGATCCGCCGGTTGGGAGCATCGACCGGGATCGTGTGGCCGGGTCCCTCGCCGGCGCTCCACGAGTCTGCCAGAAGCGCAGACAATCGGCGGTACACGGCTCCGTCGGGGGCCTCGTTCAGATCGCCTCCGAGAATGAGCGGGTACTTCGAGTAGGAGGGAAGGAGCTTTTGCTCGATCTGCCGCGCGCTCGACCCTCGCTCTGCGCCATTGCTCGCATCCAGGTGCGTACCGAGCACCGCGATCTCCCGGCCTCTTACGTCGACGATCGCCTGCAGGACCCCGCGTCTCTCGCCGGGCGTGGTGCGCTCCATCCAGGTGTTGACCTCCCGGCGGATGGGATAGCGCGAAAGCAGACCGTTGCCGTAATCCCCACCCTGGTGATCGATGTTCTTCCCGAAGGCGGCGTGCTCCAGTCCGGTCAGCGTCGCGAGCTCGCGCAGCAGGTCGCGCTTCCCGGAGCGCTCCACCCCGCGATCCACCTCCTGGAGGAGCACGATGTCCGGGTTCTCGCGGCGGATCACCGCCGCGATGCGCTCGAGGTCCACCCGTTCATCGACTCCGGCGCCGTGGTGGATGTTGTACGTCATCACGCGGAGAAGGGCGCCGCCACGTGGGCTGGGGCGCAGTCCGTGCACCGAACACCCGAGCAGGAGCAATGTCAGGAGCGCCGCTCCGAAGAAGCCCGCAACAAGGCGTCGTACGGCCGATCGGTCGCGCATTTCCCACCAGGCAGTTTGTGGTTGAACTGGATTCGCGCCCCTCGGTGCCGGGGCGGCGGTGCGTTGCGTGCCCCCGAGCCTCAGGCGCGGGACGTCGCGGCCGCGTCCTCCAGGATCCTGGCGAGGTAGCGTCCGGTGACGCTCTCCGGCACCTCCGCGACCTCCTCCGGCGTGCCTACCGCGACGACGCGGCCGCCCTCCGGGCCGGCTCCGGGGCCGAGATCGACAACCCAGTCCGCAGTCTTGATCACGTCGAGGTTGTGCTCGATCAGGAGCACGGTGTGTCCCACGTCTACGAGGTCGCCGAGGACGAGCAGGAGCTTGCGGATGTCGTCGAGGTGCAGGCCGGTGGTGGGCTCGTCGAGGATGTACATCTTGCTGCCGCTGCGCCGAGCTCCCAGTGCGAGCTCGCGCGCGATCTTGATCCGCTGGGCCTCTCCACCCGACAGCGTCGGCGCGGGCTGGCCAAGCCGCAGGTAGCCGAGCCCCACCTGCTGCAGGTGCCAGAGGGTCTGCCCTAGCTTGTCCTCTTGCAGGAAGAAGCGGATGGCCTCGTCCACGGTCAACTCGAGGACGTCGGCGATGTTCTTACCGCGGTACCGCACCTGGAGCACGTCCGGCTTGAACCGCTTGCCGCCGCACATCTCGCATGGCACGAAGACGTCGGCCATGAAGACCATCTCCACCTGGACCTGCCCCTCTCCCTTGCACGACTCACAGCGCCCGCCCTCCACGTTGAACGAGTAAGACCCCGCGGAGAGGCCGGCGCCCTTCGACTCCGGGAGCGCGGCGAAGATGCGCCGCACCTCGTCGTACGCCTTGATGTAGGTGACGGGGTTGGACCGCGGGGACCGCCCGATCGGCGACTGGTCCACCAGCACGATCTCCTTCAAGCGGCTGGCACCCGTGATCCGCTCCACCTCTCCCACGCACTCGCCGAGGTGTCGCTTCGCAGTGGTCTCGCCGCCGCAGAGCTCCTGCTCGAGCGAGCGGTAGAGCACGTCGTGCACGAGCGTGGACTTCCCGGAGCCGGAGACGCCGGTGACCACGGTCAGCGCCCGGAGGGGGATATCCACATCCACCCCCTGCAGATTGTGCTCGCGCGCGCCCTCGATGCTGAGCCGCGGCCCGTCCACCGCCCGGCGCCGTTCCGGGATCGCGATCTGCTCGGCGCCGGACAGGTAGCGGCCGGTGAGCGTAGCCGCGCTGGTCATCTCCTCGAGCGTCCCGGTGAAGACCACCGCACCGCCACGCTCCCCGCTCCCCGGGCCCATCTCCACCAGGTAATCGGCGACTCGCATCGCTTCCGGGTCGTGCTCTACCACCAGCACGGTGTTTCCGGCGTCGCGCAGCTTGAGCAGCAGGCCGAGTAGTCGGTCGTTGTCGGCCGGGTGCAGACCGATCGTGGGCTCGTCCAGCACGTACAGCGTGTCGACGAGCCTGCTGCCGAGGGCGTTGGCGAGGGAGATGCGCTGCGCCTCCCCGCCAGACAGGGTGCGCATCTGCCGCTCGAGCGTCAGGTAGCCGAGGCCGACGTCGGTGAGGAAGCCGAGCCGCGCCACCAGCTCCCGGAAGATCGACGCGGCGATCTCACCCTCGGTTTCGGTGAGCCCCGTCCCCGCCGCGAGCGCCTCCACCCAGTCGCGTAGCTCCGTCAGTGGCAGAGTCGAGATCTGGCCGATGTCGCGTCCGCTCACGCGGATCCGTAGCGCCTCGGGGCGCAGCTTCGCGCCGCCGCACGTCGGGCACGGCAGCGCGCTCTGATACTGCCGAAGGAATACGCGGATGTACTGCTTGTAGCGCTTCTCTTCCAGGTCCTCCAGAAAGGTGATCACTCCCTGGAATCCGCGCCTGCCGTCGATCACGGACGTGCGGAATTCCTCTGGCAGCTGCGTCCACGGAGCGTCCATCGACACGCCCTCCCGCCGGGCGAAGTCGGCGAGCTTCGCCCGCTTCGCGTCGTAGCGCGGCTTGCTCCACGGATCGACGGCTCCCTCGGCGAGCGACCGCGCAGGGTTCGGCACGATCAGCGTGGGATCGTAGCGCAGAACCGCGCCGAAGCCGGTGCACTCCTGGCAGGAGCCGTACGGGTTGTTGAAGGAGAAGAGCTGCGGGCTCGGCGTCGCGAAGACGATCTCGGGGTGCACGGGGCACCGGAAGCGCTCGGTGAAGCGAAGCGTCGGCGACCCGACCGGCACCACCACCGCCTCCCCGTCTCCCTCGGAGAAGGCGAGCTGGAGTGAGTCCGCCAGACGTCCGGTCTCTTCGCGGTCCACTCGCAGCCGGTCGAGCACCACCAGCAGCTCGCCGGTCCGGGTGATGTCGATCCCCTCATGCAGGTCGTCCAGGTGCACGGGGCGGCCCTCCAAGAGTACCCGCAGGAAGCCGAGCGCCCGCAGGTTCTCGACGACCAGTGCGTGCGTCACCCTCGCGGAGAACGGGAGCGGGAAACAGACCATGACGGCGGTGTCCTCCGGCAGAGCGAGCACGGCGTCCGTCGCGCTCTGCACCGTGTCGGGACGCACCACCCGGCCGCAGGGGTCTCCTTCCGTTCCCGGGCAGTACGTCCGCCCTACTCGCGCCCAGAGCAGCCGCAGATAGTCGTACACCTCCGTCGCCGTGCCAACCGTGGACCGGCTCGTCTTGGTGGGGTTGCGCTGCTCGATCGCGACCGCCGGAGAGATCCCCTCTACCCAGTCCACGTCCGGCTTCTCCATCCGCTCCAGGAACTGCTTCGCGTAGGTGGAAAGCGACTCCACGTATCGCCGCTGCCCTTCCGCGTAGATCGTGTCGAAGGCGAGTGACGACTTACCCGATCCGGACGGGCCCGTGATCACCACGAAAGCGCGGCGTGGTATCTCCAGGTCGAAGTTCTTCAGGTTGTGCTGCCGCGCCCCACGGACGACGATCTTTTCTTTCATTGACGCGAGCTATCAGCTATCGGCTATCAGCTATCCGTCGGGACGCGGCGCGGCGGTGCCTGCATTTCAGATTCATTCCCTGGCGGCACGGTCACGCCGTCCGAAAGTATACCGAACAGACTGCCGATCTGAAAGGCGCGTCGGCCGCGGCGCGGCCGCTGTCGCGCTAGCGCGCGCAGCAATAAGTTCGGCTCATGGAGACCCGCCGCCGACTGTACTCTCTCGCCGTCCGCGCGGTCGGCGGAATGCTCCCGCTGCTGGCGAGGGGCGACGGCAAGCTCGCACGCGGAGTGCGGGGCCGGAGGGGCGTCCTCGAGCGGATGCGCGGATGGGCGGAGACGGAGCGGGATCCAGCGCGTCCGCTCGTCTGGTTCCACGCGCCGAGCGTCGGGGAGGGGCTGCAGGCGGCGGCGGTCATGGCGGCCTTCCGCGAGCGGCGGCCGGATGCGCAGGTGGTCTACACCTTCTTCTCGCCGTCGGCGGAGGGACTCGCCCGGCGGTTGCCCGCGGATTTCGCCGACTACCTCCCGCTGGACACCACGTCGGAGGTTCGGCGCGCGCTCGACCTGCTGCGGCCGGACGTGATCGCCTTCTCCAAGTACGACGTGTGGCCGAATCTGGTCGCCGAAGCTGTCGAGCGGGGAACGCGCCTCGTTCTGCTGAGTGCAACCCTCCCGATGTCCTCGTCGAGGCTTCGCGGCCCGGCGCGGGCCCTGCTGCGGGGCACTTACGCCCGTCTCGACGCGATCGCCGCCATCGACCGTGGGCGCGCCGAGTATCCGTACGAAATCGACGGCGCGGTCGTGAAGGTCGACGCGTACCGCCAGCAGGACATCCTCGGCGCGACGTCGAAGTTTCCGAAGTGGGCGATCGCCTACAAGTTCCCGGCCGAACGCGCCGCGACCGTCGTGCGGGACATCGTCGTGCAGGTCGGCCGTACCGGCGCGCTCACGCCCGTCGCGTA
>JAHWJV010000499.1 GCA_019348265.1 Gemmatimonadota bacterium | reverse complement strand
GGCAACGCGGTGGCGCTCCGGAAGGGCACGAGACGCGACCGCACCGTGATCATCGAGGGGCACCTAGACACCGTCTTCCCGGAGGGGACCGACGTGACGGTCAAATTGAGGGGCGACACCCTGGCGGCACCCGGCATCGCGGACGATTCGCGCGGACTGGTGGCGGTGCTGGGCGTCCTGCGGGCCATGTCCGCCGCCGCCATCCGCACCGAGGCCGACCTGCTGTTCGTCGGCACCGTCGGAGAGGAGGGGCTCGGCGACCTCAGGGGCGTGAAGCACCTCTTCCGGGCCGGCGCCCCGACGATCCACTCGTACATCGCGGTAGAATCCGGCGAGGGCGTGATCGTGGTGGGCGGGATCGGCTCCCACCGCTACCGCGTCACCTTCCGGGGCCCGGGAGGGCACTCGTGGAGCGCGTTTGGCACCGCCAACCCGGTGCACGCCCTCGGCCGAGCGATCGCCCTGTTCGACGACCGCGCTGATCGCGCCACGCGCGCGGGCGCGCGCACGACGTATAACGTCGGGCGCATCGGCGGCGGGACATCCGTGAACTCGGTGGCCTTCGAGGCGTGGATGGAAGTGGACATCCGCTCCGAGGAGGACGCCAGCCTCCGAGCCATGGACGAGATCCTCGAGGAGGCGGTGCGGCAGGCGCTGCGAGAGCAGAACCAGATCCTGCGGCGCGACGCTCCGCTCACGGTGGAGGTGGAGCGTGTGGGCGAGCGCCCGTCCGGCGCTGTCGAACGCTCCAACCCTCTCGTTCAACGCAGCGCCGCCGTCATCGAGCACTTCGGCCGGACGCCCGAGTTCCGCAGCGGCTCCACAAACTCCAACGTCCCCTTCGCACTGGGCGTCCCCGCAGTCACCATCGGCGCCGGCGGCCGGGGCGGAGACGCCCACTCCCTGACCGAGTGGTGGGTCGACGCGGGCGGCACGGCATACCGGGCCGTGCAGCAGGCGCTGCTCCTCCTCATCGCCGAGGCGGGACTCTCACGCTAGCTGCGATCACGGCTCCGGCTCGGTCCCGCGGGGGTCACGCCATTCCCTGAAGCAGCTTCACCATCCGCAGGTCGTACGGGTCAGCCGCGCGGTCGTCGTCCGCGATGTCCATCTTCTCCTGGGGTGTCTCCAGGATCAGCGGGATCCCGGCGCTCCTCGGGTCGCGCATCAGCCACCCGAATGGCTCTGCCCCGATCTTCCCCTCGCCGATGAGCGCGTGGCGGTCCCGGTTCGTACCGAGCTCGCCTTCGCTGTCGTTCAGGTGCAGGAACCCCGGCCGCTCACCGGTCGCGCTTTCGAACTCGTCCAGCACTCCCCGGAACGCCCCCTCCGACGCCGAGATGTCGTACCCCGAAGCGAAGAGGTGACAGGTATCCAGCCCGTAACCGGTGCGGCCGCGAAGCTCATCAGGTATGGCGGAGAGGATCATCGCCACTTCTTCCGCCGTCCGCCCCAGCGTCTTTCCGGCACCCGCCGTGTTCTCCACCAGGAGGCGCGTCTTTCCCTCGACCGAGCGCAGCGCCTGGGTGATCGCCTTCGCCACGCGCACCGCTGCCGCCGCCACGTTCCCGTCGCTCGCCGAGCCTGGATGGAAGCACACCGCGCCGGCTCCCAGCGCGGTCGACCGCTCCAGCTCCTTGGTGAGTCCCGCGCTCGCCCGCGCCCATTTCTCCTCCTCCGCCGTGGCCACCCCGAGCACGTACGCCCCGTGCACCACCACCCGCTTCGGCGAGATCCCCGCTTCGTCGAGCGCCGCGTGGAAGCGCTTCACCTTCTCCGGCTTCATCCCCGCCCTGTCCCCGTAGAACCGCGGTGGCGCCGTGAACACCTGCAGCGCCGTCATCCCCGCCGCCCCAGCGCGTAGCGCGGCCATGTGAATGCCGCCGTTGTCGATCGTGTGCGCCCCGATGTACCGCTGCATGAGTATGCTCTTCGGGTAATGATTTCCACGCCGCGCGAACCGGACCGGCAACCCTTAACCCGTGCCTGGCCACCGGAGCCCCCCAGAACCCGCCGTCCCCCTCTGCAGGATCGCTGCCGACACCCGAACTCCCAGCGGGCCGCGGCTTTGCGCGATGAATTAATTCTCATTCGAGCGGTTGACAATTCGGTCGGGCACGGTAGATTCAGGGTCCTATGAATGCGATCTCCAGGGCGCGCGTCGGGGTGCTCGGCGCTACCGGATATACGGGCAGGGAGCTGGTTCGATTGTTGGCGGAGCACCCGCGGGCGCAGATCGTCTTCGCCACATCCGAGAGCGAGGCGGGGCGCCCGCTCCAGCGGCTGGCCCGGCGGGCGCCGGATCTCGAGCTGGTGCGGTCGGAGGACGCGGACCTCAACTCGGTGGACGTGGTTTTCTCCTGCCTCCCGCACGGCGCGTCGGCGCTCTGGTGCGAGCGGGCGCGGGCGGCGGGGGCCCGGGTGGTGGATCTCTCCTCGGACCTGCGGGTGATCGGGGAGGACAGTCCGGAGTGGGCTCGCGAGGCGGTCTACGGCCTTCCGGAGCTTCACCGGGAGCGGCTCCGCGGTGCCGAGCTGGTGGCGAACCCGGGGTGTTATCCGACCGCGGCCGTGCTGGCGGCCGCGCTCGGCAAGGCAGGCTATCAGGCCGAGCAGGATCAGCCGAGCCCGGCGACCGCCCGCCTCACCGGCGCCGCCGAGCGATCCCGGGCGGCGAGAGCCGTGATCGTCATCTGGTCGAAGCGCTCCGCCGCCTCCGGGACGGTACATAGTATCGCCGGCGAGGCGCGGCGGCGCCAGACCCTGATCCAGGTCGTCACGGACGACGGCAGGGCGCCCCGGACCTTCGCCGACAGGAGCAGCATCCCGCTCAGCGGCTGGAACGGCGAGGAGAGCCATCC
>JAHWJV010000498.1 GCA_019348265.1 Gemmatimonadota bacterium | reverse complement strand
ATCGCCTCCTCGGCCGCGGCCTCGTCCAGCGCGGACGTCGGCACCGTCAGGACGTCCACCGCCGCGTCCACCTGGAGCGCGACCTCCCGCCCCGGGACGCTCAGCACCACCAGGCGGTCGTCAGACCGGATCGGACGGGACGGCAGCCCGAGCCGTCGGCGCAGGTCCAGCACCGGCAGCGCCCGGCCGCGGCGGTTCATCAGCCCGACGACGACCTCCGGCGCGTCCGGCAGCGGGGTCAGCTGCACGGCGGCGTGGATCTCGAGCACCAGGTCGAGCGGCAGCGCGCAGGCGGTCCCGGCGACCTCCACACGCAGCAGGTGCAGGTCGTGGGGCACGGCGACGTACACGACGTCGACCTCCGGATTCCCCAGCAGCTCGGCGTACTCCCGCGTGAGCTGCCGCACCGTCGGCACCTTCCTGAACCAGTCGAGCAGCGTCTCCTGCAGGTCGCAGACGGCCACCAGCTCCAGGCGGACGGGATAATCCTCCAAGGCGAACCACCGGCCGAGGGCGCTGGCCACCTCCCGGCCCATCAGCCCGCCGCCGATGACCCCGACTCGCACCGTCTTCATGCTCGACGGCCCTCGGCGGCAGCTGCGACCAGCTCGATCGCCGCGCGCGCGGTTGCCCCGTCGTGGACGACGGCCATCAAGGCGCGCGTCATCCCGCCGGGGTTCGGATGCTGGATGATGTTGCGCCCGTAGACGATGCCGGCCGCGCCCTGCTTGATCAGCTCCTCGGTGCGCTGCAGGATCTCCTCGTCCGTCGCTCGGCTGCCGCCGCGGACCAGAACGGGAACGCCACCAGCGACCCGGACCACCTCGTGGTACACCGAGGGGTTGCTCGTCGGGTCCGCCTTGATGATGTCGGCGCCCAGCTCCACCGCCTGGCGGACAAGGGGGACGATCTTCCCTTCGTCACCATCCACCGTGTAGCCGCCGGCCCTCTCGTTGGGCTGGAAGACCAGCGGCTCGATCATCAGCGGCATCCCGTAGCGGTCGCACTCGGGCTTGATGCGCAGGATGTTCCCGATGCACTGGTCGGTGACCTCCGGCTGGTCCGGGATGCGGAAGAGGTTGACCACCACGCAGGTGGCATCCAGCCGGAGCGCCTGCTCCACCGGAGCCTCGATCATCCGGCTGAAGAGGGCGCGGGGGAGCGAAGTGCCGTACACGTTGGCGACGTCCGTGCGAAGCACGAGCGACGGCTTCTCCCGGCCCGGCAGCGCCTGGAGGTGCCGGGCCTGACCGATCGCCAATTGGATCGCGTCGGGCGCCGCATCGACGACGACCCCGATCGCCTGGGCAATGTCCTCGATGCCTTTGAGAAAGGACGGCTCGTTGAAGAAGCCGTGGTCGATGGCGACGTCGAAGCACCGTCCCGATCTGCCGTTGAAAAGGCGGTTCAGCCGTGCGCTGACGCTCATGGATCCTTTCATTAAGTGGCTGTTGGGTGTGGGGCCCGTCCGAGGAAGGCGCACGCGCGACCATGTGGGCGTTGGTTCCCCGCTCGGCTTCACGCTATGGATTTCTCGAGTACCGCATTGTGTCCCGTCGCTCAAGCCGACGTTCTTGTGCTACGGGGCCGGGCGTTCGGCCGAGCGTTGCGCAGGGGCGACCCGCTCCCGGTGTGGAGCCAGGCTGAGCCGAGCATGCGGCTCGATCTGATACCGGAAGGCCACACTGGTGTAGTCATCGGCAGCCGACTGCTGACCCACGCGGAATGCCTCCTGGCGCGCGCTCTCGGGTGGCGGAACGAAGTGCTGGTTCTCGATCTCCACCCGCAGGCCCATCTGGAAGCGGATGGGGTTCGCCGCGTACCAGCGGTACATCCGGTGGTGCCCGCCGTTCATCTCGAGGTACCCGACATTCAGGTAGGAGAACGTACGGTCGAAGCCCCAGGTCGACCCGTACTCGTCCTCCGTGCCCGGCGAATGCGTCACCTTCTTCGAATCGATGGTGAACATCGTGTTTCCCTCGCCCCACCATCCGGCATACGCGGTGTTCACCTGAAGGAAGTTGCCGACGTAATGACCCCGCCCGGTCATCTCGGCGATGGTGTGGATTCCGCTGCGAACCGGGTTCGAGCGATGCCACCATGCGTGCAGCCGGCTGGGCTCCTCGCGATACCGCTCGCTTCTTTCGAAATCGATGCCGTGGGCGATCAGGCGGCGATAGGGGCGCTCTCCGTCATTCGCGAGCACGATCCGGGCGCGCCGCGCGAATGGCATCGGCAGGTACGACATGTAAGCGTGGTGGTTCACCTGGAGGAACGCCGACTGGTAATCGACCGCCCGGTCCTCGAAGACACCGAAGCACGCCGCCAGCGGGACCAGAACGCTGGGCTCGCGCTCGTCGTCCCAGAAGATCTTGAGCACCAGGCTGGGATCGACGTGCCCTTTGCTCTCGTCCGTGAAATAGAAGTACGTAATCTTGGCCGGCCCCCGGATGTCGGCGAGCACGCGCTCTCCGCCGCTCGGAATCTCCACGTTTCCGTACTCCACGTGACTGTCCGAGACGGCGTCCGAGATCCGGAAAACGTCCCCTGCTTGAGCGCCAAGCGCGGTCGCCGAGCTCGCCAGCAGGCAGGCAACCGACGCGATCGTTGCGATCACCTGAATTGCGATCACCTGAATTGCGATCACCTGAATTGGTGCGCGGGCCGCATGTGTCATGGGTGTCATGAGTGACTCGCCAGAGTGGATTGTTTGGCCAGGCTCGATTCGCAGAAATTCGCGCCGTCGATGTCCGGCGCGGAGGTTCGAGGACAAGCGGTGGCGGCACGAGCAATCCGACAGCTCAACTACCTACGTGTTTGACGGGTCGGGCGTCTCTATCCCTGCGCCGCCTCCACTCCGATCTCCAGCCG
>JAHWJV010000497.1 GCA_019348265.1 Gemmatimonadota bacterium | reverse complement strand
GTGGGTAGCGAACTGCCCCGCGATCCCGGGCTGCTGGAGCCAGGGAGGTACCCGAGCAGAGGCGGTAGAGAACATCCGGGACGCCATTGCGGGTTGCCTCGAAGTCCGGACCGAGCAGGGAATGCCCCTGACCATCGAGACTGAGCAGGTGGAGGTCTCCGTCTGACATGCCACAAGTCCCGCTGCTGAGCGCCTACGATGTGGTTCAAACCTTCGAGGCGCTTGGGTGGCGGGTGGCCCGACCGGGCAATCACATCAAGATGGTAAAGGCCGGCCACCCTGCAACGCTGTCCGTCCCAAATCACAAGATCGTGGCCCGCGGCACCTTGAGAGGGTTGATAGGTGACGCGGGCCTCACTATTGACGAGTTTCTCGAGGCGACGTAGGAGGCACGTAGGCGTCGTGGACAATCCAGGTGGCCGAAGATCTCAAAGGACGTTTCGGGAATCGCATGAAAGTCTCCCTGTTCATCACCTGCTTCAATGACACTATCTTCCCGGAGACGGGCCGCGCGACGGTGCGTCTGCTGGAGCGGCTCGGGCACGAGGTGGATTTCCCACTCGAGCAGACGTGTTGCGGGCAGATGCACTTCAACACCGGCTACCAGGAAGAGGCGCTGGTGCTCGCCAGGCGGTTCGTGAAGGTGTTCGGGGGCGCGGAAGCGGTCGTGGCACCCTCCGTCTCGTGCGTGGGGCTGGTACGCGACAGCTACCTCCCGCTCGCGGAGGAGAGCGGCGACGCGGAGCTGGTGGCCGCGGTGCGGGCGGTGGTCCCCCGAGTGTACGAGCTGTCGGAGTTCCTGGTGAAGGTGCTCGGGGTGGAAGACGTCGGCGCGTACTACCCGCACCGGGTCACCTACCACCCGACCTGCCATTCACTGCGCGCGATGCGCCTCGGCGACGCGCCGCTCCGGCTCCTGCGGGCGGTCCGCGGCCTCGAGCTCGTGGAGCTGCCCGAGGCGACGGAGTGCTGCGGCTTCGGGGGGACCTTCGCGGTCAAGAACGCCGACACCTCGGTGGCGATGCTGGGCGACAAGGTGCGCTCGGTGCTCACCACCAGGGCGGAGGTGTGCTCCGCGGTCGACAACTCCTGTCTGATGCAGATCGGCGGGGGGCTGCACCGGATGCGGGCGGGTGTGCGCACCGTTCACCTGGCCGAGATCCTGGCCAGCACGGAAGAGGAGCCGGCACTATGAGCGCGCACGGATCGATGATCCCGCGCGTCCCGTTCGAGGAAGCGGCGCGCGTCGCGATCGAGGATACGCAGCTGCGGCGGAACCTGGGGAAGGCCACGACCACGATCCGCGCGAAGCGCCTGGCGGTCGTGAACGAGCTATCGGACTGGGAGGCGCTCCGGACCGCCGGTGCGGCGATCAAGGACCGGATGCTGGCACGGATGGACGAGTACCTCCTCCAGCTTGAAGAGTCGGTCGTGCGCGCGGGCGGTAAGGTTCACTGGGCGAGCGACGCGGACGAGGCGAACCGCATCATCGTCGAGCTGGTTCGGCAGCGCGGTGCGACCGAGGTGGTGAAGGTAAAGTCCATCACCACCGACGAGATCCGGCTGAACGAGGCGCTGAGCAACGCCGGCATCAATGCGACGGAATCCGACCTGGCCGAGTTCATCATCCAGCTCGCGGGCGAGGCGTCGTCGCACATCCTGGTGCCCGCGATCCACAAGAACCGCTCCGAGATCCGCGAGCTGTTCATGCGGAAGCTCGGGGTGACCAACCTTTCGGATCAGCCGGCGGCGCTGGCTGAGGTCGCCCGCACCTTTCTCCGAGAGCGCTTCCTCACCGCGGACGTGGCGGTGAGTGGCGCTAACTTCGGGATCGCCGAGACGGGATCGGTGTGCGTGGTGGAGTCCGAGGGGAACGGGCGCATGTGCCTCACGCTGCCGAAGGTGCTGATCTCGGTGATGGGGATCGAGAAGATGCTCCCCACCTGGCAGGACCTCGAAGTCTTCCTGCAGCTCCTCCCCCGCTCGTCCACCGGCGAGCGGATGAACCCGTACACGAACCTGTGGACGGGAGTCACGCCGGGGGACGGGCCGGAGGAGTTCCATCTCGTGCTGCTCGACAACGGGCGCACCAACGTGCTCGCGGACGAGGTGGGCCGACAGACGCTGCGCTGCATCCGCTGCAGTGCCTGCCTCAACGTCTGCCCGGTCTATTCGCGGACGGGCGGGCATAGCTACCAGTCGGTCTATCCGGGTCCGATCGGCGCGATCCTGACGCCGCAGCTGGTGGGAGTGGAGAACGCGCCGTCGCTCCCGTACGCCTCTTCACTCTGCGGCGCCTGCTACGAGGTGTGCCCGGTGAAGATCAACATCCCGGAGGTGCTGGTGCACCTGCGTGGAAAGGTGGTGCGGGAGAAGCGCTCTCGGCTGCGGGGGCGCTACTCGCCGGAGTCGCTCGGCCTACGGGCGCTGGGGTGGACCTTCTCGGATGCGAGCCGCTACGAGCGGGCGCAGCGAACCGGCCGTCGCGCCCAGAAGCCGCTGGTGAACAACGGCTGGATCGAGCGGGTGCCCGGCGGCGCCCTTTCCGGCTGGACCGGCGCTCGCGACCTGCGCCCGATCGCCCAGCAGACCTTCCGCGAGTGGTGGAAGGAGCGCAAATGACCGATCACAAGGCGGCGGTTCTCGGCCGCGTCCGTGCCGCGCTCAGGGGAGCGCACCGCCACTCCGAAGCCGATGCGCCCGCCGAGTTCCTCCGCGACTCCGGAGCGGCACACGAGGATCTCGTGGCACTCTTCATCGAGCACGCCGCCGACTATCGGGCCGACGTGCGCCGCGTCGAGGCGGACAGCGCCGCGCTCGCCATCACCGCGCGCCTCCGGGAGCGAGGCATCCGCAGGCTGGCGGTGCCGGTGGACCTTCCGCCCGAGT
>JAHWJV010000496.1 GCA_019348265.1 Gemmatimonadota bacterium | reverse complement strand
CCGAATACTATTTCGGACCCGTAGACAAGGAAGGGAACAGCCTCGAGGGGCGAGCCGAGCTCATCATCGGCAAGCAGCGGAACGGCGCCACCGACACCGTCTCGCTCATGTTCCACAAGGAGTTCACCCGCTTCGAGAGCTTCTCGCCGCGGGCCGACGGCGGGTAATCGCGGCCGAGTGACGGTGACGCTAAGATCCCCCGCCCGCGGTGCCGCTATGGTCGGCACGGGGCGGGAGGGGCGGGGTACCAATCCGGAAGAAGGTGGTGCCCCTTTTTCGTTGCTCGGAATGGCCAAGACCAGAACGCGGTTCAGCTGTACGGAGTGTGGCAACGACACCCCCCGCTGGCAGGGGCAGTGTCCGGCCTGCCAGGCGTGGAACTCGCTGGTCGAGGAGGTGGTGCCGAAGGCCTCCCGGCGTGCGGACGGCCTTCCAGGCGTGGTGACACGTACGACGGGTGCCCCTCCCGTGCGTCTCCGCGATGTGCGCGGCGGCCAGGGTGCGCGCTGGTCGTCCGGGCTGGGGGAGTTCGATTTCGTGCTCGGCGGTGGGATCGTGCCCGGGTCGGTCGTGCTCGTCGGGGGCGAGCCGGGGATCGGGAAGTCCACCATCCTTCTCCAGGTCGCCGCCCAGCTGGAGGCCGCGGAGCACAGCACCCTCTATGTTTCCGGCGAGGAGTCGGCGATGCAGGTGAAGCTGCGCGCGGACCGGTTGGGGCCCGCTGCCGGCGATGTGCTGACGTACGCGGAAACGGAGCTGGAGTCGATCCTCGCCCGCGCCTCGGAGCTCGCCCCGGCGGTGCTGCTGATCGATTCGATCCAGACGGTGTACACGCCCGACCTGGAGGGCGCGCCGGGCAACGTCGGACAGGTGCGGGAGTGTGCGGCTCGGCTGCAGCGGTTCGCGAAGGAGACCGGCACCGCGGTGTTCCTCGTCGGGCACGTCACCAAAGGCGGCGGGATCGCCGGCCCTAAGACGCTGGAGCATATCGTCGACACGGTGCTCTACTTCGAGGGGACGGGCTCGCTGGACCACCGCGTTCTGCGCGCGACCAAGAACCGCTTCGGTGGAGTGGACGAGATCGGCGTCTTCGAGATGACGGCCGTCGGGCTGGTGCCGGTGGCGAATCCTTCCGCGCTCTTTCTCAGCGACCGCAGCGAGGCGCGCTCCGGCTCGTCCGTCGTGGCCACAATGGAGGGCACGCGCCCGCTCCTCGTCGAGGTGCAGGCGCTGGCGGCCAGGGCCTCCTACGGCGCGCCGCAGCGCGTCACCACCGGCTTCGATCACAAGCGGCTCGCGCTGCTGCTGGCCGTGCTTGAGAAGCGGGCGGGGATCTCCTTCGCTCAACTCGACGTGTTCCTGAACGTGGTCGGCGGGCTGCGGATCGTGGAGACCGCCGGCGACGCGGCCGTTGCCGCGGCTCTGGCATCCAGCGTTTACGACCGACCCGTGCCGCCGGACGCGGTGATCATCGGCGAGCTCGGGCTCGGCGGCGAGCTCCGCTCGGTAGGACAGCTGGAGCGCCGCCTTTCCGAGGCCGCGCGCATGGGATTCCGCGTCGCCTACATTTCTCCCAAAGCCCGGCCCGCGAAGCTCCCGAGCGGGCTGCGCGTGGTGGAGACCCAAGATGTCAGAGCGCTCATCGGCAGCCTCTTTCCCTGACGGGCCGCGAGTCGGCGCGGTCGTCGTCGCGGGCGGTGAGGGCCTCCGCATGGCCGGGGCGACCGGGCCGACACGCAAGCAGTACGCGCTCCTGCTGGACGAGCCGGTGCTGGCCTGGGCGGTTCGTCCTTTCACGGGGCATCCGCGGGTAAGGGAAGTGGTCGTGGTTCTGCCCGCCGCAGATGTAGAGACGCCGCCAGGATGGCTGCTCGAGCTCGGCGTGGCGATCGTCGCCGGCGGGCGAACGCGGACGGAATCGGTGAGGAACGGCCTCGCGTGGTTGGCCGACGCGACGGAGCTGGCCCTGATCCATGACGCGGCCCGGCCGTTCGTCAGCGCGGAGCTGATCGATCGCGTGATCGCATCGCGTGACGGCGCGGCGGTGATTCCCGCCATTCGCGCCACGGACACCCTGAAGCAAGTCGCCGACGATGGCCGAATCTTGAGCACCATCGATCGCGGGACGGTGTGGATGGCCCAGACGCCGCAGGGCTTTCCGTTCGCCGCACTCCGCGCGGCTCATGCCGAAGCGGCCCTCCACGGCTGGGACGTCACGGACGACGCCGGACTGTTCGAGCGGATCGGCGCAGCCGTACGCGTCGTCGAAGGCGATCCCGAGAACATGAAGATCACCCGCCCCTTCGACCTGGACGTCGCGCGGCTTCTCGCCGCGCGCCGACGGGGCCGGAGCGAGCCGGTAAACCGACCTCCTGCGCACAGCGGCTGACTCATGGATGCAGAACCGAACCGCGAACCCGCACCGACGACCTTCAACGTGCTGTTCGTCTGCACTGGAAACACCTGCCGATCGCCCATGGCGGCGGCCCTGGCTCGCGACGAGCTGGCGCACAGGGGCTGGCAGCACGTGGAGATCGCCTCCGCCGGAGCAGCCGCCGACCCCGGCGAAGCCGCCTCCAAGGCCGCGGTCGCGGTCATGGGCAGGAGCGGGATCGATCTGTCCGGCCACTCTTCCCAGCGCCTCACCGCCGGGCTGGTCGCCTGGGCCGACCTGATCCTGGTCATGAGCCCGGCGCATCTGCACGCGGTCGCCGATCTCGGCGGCGCCGAGAAGATGGCGCTGCTCGGCGAGTTCGGCGCGACGCTGATGTTCGCCGGCAACTTCATCGGCCGCACGCAGACGATGCCGTTGGCGATCCTGGGGGCGCTGGAGACGGATCTCGACGCCGCACTGGCCCTCTCCGTTCTCCTGGTCGTCCTCTCATTCGCCGTCCTCTT
>JAHWJV010000495.1 GCA_019348265.1 Gemmatimonadota bacterium | reverse complement strand
CGGCTTCACGAGGCCGGACGCCCCGTCGCGTCGCTGACCATCCTGGACAGCGAGGTGCCGGACGATTCCGAGGCCGTGGTTCGCGAGTACGGCGGCGGGGAGGCCTTCCTGAAGCTGGTGGAGATCCTGGAGCTGGCCACGGAGCGGTCCCTCGGCATCGGCCCCGCGGAGGTCGCCTCGCGGGACGAATCCGGGTGGCTGAAGCTCCTTCACGGCAAGATGGTCGGGCTCGGCCTCCTGGGCGCGCGCGCGACGCCCGAGGTACTGGCCGGCCCGTTCCGGACGTTCGCGCGGTGCCTGCGCACCACCTACCGCCCCCTGGGCGTCTATCCCGGCCGGCTCCGCCTGGTGCTCGTAGACGATCCCGCGAAGGACGAGGCGGCCAACCGCGCGCACTTCGCCGAGGTCGAGAGGGGATGGAGGAAGTGGGCGCCCGGGCTGGTGTTCTCGACAGGCGCGGGGAACCACGTTACCGCGTTGAAGCCGCCCCACGTGGCGGTGCTGGCCGGGCTCGTCACCGGGGATCGCGGCGCGCGCGAGGGGTGACGCACCTGCCTCACGCAGGGGCGGATCGTTGCGGACCCGGCGGGCAGCGACGTCGCGGCGAATACGAGATCAGATCTCCAGTATGGCGCCTTCGTAGGCACCGCGGGCGCCGCTGACGACGCCCTCACCGGCGCCTTGAGGAAGCATCCGCAGGCCGCCGCCGCCGTACCGCCACCCGCTGCAGAACAGGCCCCAGATGACGGTGTGGGGAACGGGGGCGGCGCCGGGCTGGGGCGGGTAGAAGTACGGTCTGGACTCCACCCGCTCCTGAACGATCCATGTACCCTCCTCCATCGCCTCGCGCACCCGCGCCTCCCAGGCGTCCGGCGACAGGTACCGCCCCACGTGCACCTCCCTGCCGCTGTCGCCCTGGCCGAGCTTGAGGACCATGTCGTCGCGGTGATCCAGCAGAAAGCCGGGGAACTGCACCTCGGCCCCGCGCCAGGTGGTAGTGCGGGGGGAGACCAGGCGCGTCCAGGGAATGTGGGCGCGGATCAGCTCCCGGTCCTCCTCCTTCCACGCCGCCAGCCCCTCGTTCTCCGAAAGCAAGGCGAGGTTGCGCTTGTCGTGCCACATCCGCGTGAGCACGCCGTTGTAGGCGCGTATCCCGCTGGCCACCTGCGCACGCACCACCTGCACGGGAATGCCCTTGAGGGTGTGGACGTAATAGACGTGCGCCCGCTGCTCGCCCATGTAGACGTTCGACCCCCGGAACGTCAGCTCCTCCATCGGCTTGACGGTAAGCCACAACTGCCCGGTCACACCGCGGCCGGTGCGGCGGAGGATCTCCAGGTACATTTCGGCTGCGTGGCGCCGCGCACCCTCGGTGGGCGGCACGTCCAGGGCCATCACCATGTTCAGCTCGCCGCCTTCTTCGATCACGCCGCTGTCCAGGGCGTCGTCGACCATGTGCTCGCAGAAGTGACCAGCACCTCGCGGCCGCCCGGGCTGATGCCTTCGCGCGCGCAGAAGTCCATGATTGCGGGGTGCCGCAGGTAGCGCTCGAGCCAGAACCCGTGATGCCAGCCGCCCAGGTTGGCGGCCATGTTCGCCTCGCAGCACATCAGCCCGCGGGGCGTGTCGATGAAGTCACAGCGGGCCACGGTGCTGTTCATGTAATTGGGCACCGAGAACGCGGCCGCCAGCAGGATGGGATCGTAGCCGTAGAACGCGGCGATGGCCCCCAGGTTTCCGCCAAATACCACGGCGGGGATGGCCTTGACGAGCTTGCACACCCCCACCGTTGCCCGCTCCATCTCGGCCACCCGCCGCGCGTCGATCAGCGTGGGCCAGGTGATGTCGATGGGATATGGGGTCATCCAGTACGGCAGCCCCTTTTTGAACCCCTCCAGCTGCGCCGCCTGGTCGGGGTGATTCAGCAGGTGCTCCAGAAAGCGCTCGGCGGCGGGGGAAAGCCCGTGGTGCGCGGCCCGGGTGTCGGGGGGGATCTGCGGGGCGGATGCGATCACGAACGGGGTTCCGGGAGGGGGGTGATGGGTAAGCGCGCGGTGAGCCACCTCGCGCAGAGGTTCGCGGAATCAATCTTTCCCGCCAGCCGTCCGCAGGCTGAGCACGCCCAACTCGAAGAGCGACCGCGCATCGGGATCGAGCCCCTTCAGCTCCGCGCAGGTCCGGCCGGGCAGCTCGGCGAGGGCTCGCGCCTGGCCCGGGTTCAGGGTGACGCTGCGGAGGTCGGAGACGACGATCCCCGCCGCGCGGTCGTGCTGGCGGACGAGCGGGCCGATCTCCACCTGCAGGGACTCGAAGTCGAGCAGCGGGGCCTCGGGCAGCGCCAGCGCTGCGCCAGTGCCGCGAGCCGGACAGATTGCGCCGAAGAGATAGGCGCTCTCGTAGCGCTGGTCGGCGGGCTGGCGCGGCCGCGTTCCGCGCCTGGCCCATTGGCGCACGAGGCCGTTCTTCTGGCCGATGCGGGCCTCGTCCTGGAACCAGATCTCGATCGGTTTGCGGGCCGCGACGCTGGCGAGGTGGGCACTCAGCGTGACCGGAAATTTTTTTTGAACCTGGCGACGGTGTCTGCGTCCTGGGCCGGGTGGCGCGGGCGGGCGCTGATATGCGAGAAGCCAAGCTGCTTGAGGATCTTCCCGACCGTGCGCTCGTGGTAGGCGACGCCGAAGCGCTCGGCGATGAGACGCTGAACATCAACGCGCCGCCAGCGCACGACCCCATGCACGGCCCGATCCGGGCCGGTCTCGACGAGGCGGGCCAGGACCGCCTGCTGGTCGGCAGAGAGGCGCGGCGGGTTGCCCTTCGACCAGGTGTCCTTGAGCCCGTCCGGGCCGCGTTCGTTGAAGCGGTGCACCCAGTCTCGCAGGGTCTGGCGATCCATGCCGCCGATGCGGGCC
>JAHWJV010000494.1 GCA_019348265.1 Gemmatimonadota bacterium | reverse complement strand
TCGCGCAGACCCGCTCCGGCGAGCTGGTCGCGTACATGCGAGACAACGGGCCCGCGCCCAAGCGGCTGCATGTGAGCCGGTCTAGCGACGACGGGAAAACATGGAGCGCCGTCATCGACTCGGAGCTGCCCAACTCCGGCTCGGCGGCCGACGTGGTCACCCTGCGCAATGGCCACTGGGTCATGATCTACAACGACCTCGAAGCGGGTCGTCATCGCCTCTCCGTCTCCCTCTCCGAAGACGAGGGGAAGACGTGGCCGTGGACGAAGCGCATCGAGCTCGATGAAAGCCCCCGGCCCAGGACCGCCCATTATCCAGCCATTATCGAGGGGCGGGACGGAAAGCTGCACGCTACGTACAGCTACTTCTACCCCAGCGTCCAGGGCGCACCCGACCGCAAGACGGTGAAGCACGCGACCTTCGAGGAGGCCTGGATCCGAGACGGCCGCTGACGACGCGTGGTCGCCCCGGTGGCCTTCGCTCCCTGTCTGGTGCCGGGGGCGTTTCCCGGGAGGCTCGAGCGGGTTAACCTCCATTCCGCGCCAGCAAGCGGCCCCGGCTCGGTGGGCCGAAGAAGTCCATCCCTCTTCCGACACCACACACCCACAGGGAACGAGACCATGGAATCAGGCAACACGACCGCTGGGCTGACCCGGCGCGGATTTCTGAGCGGGGCCGCGACCGCCGCGGCCGGCACCTACGCGTTCGGGCCGGGGCTCGTGTCCGAGGCCTCGGCGATGCAGCAGGCAGGCAGGCCGAACTCCACCATCAACGGCGTGCGGCTCGGCATCAACGCTCCATACTCGTTCAAGGGGCAGTTCACCAGCGCGGAAGAGACCCTGCGGGTGATGGTACAGCTCGGTCTCAGCTGGGTGGAGCTCCGCGGGCCCACCATTGAAGGCTACGCCGGGATGCCTACCGCCGCGGCCCTCCCGGCGAACGGACCCGCCGGATCCCCGGCCGCCGCCGCCCGCCAGGCGGTGATCCGCGACAACGCCGAGCGGCTCAAGAGGTGGCGCCTCTCCCAATCGATGGACAAGTACAAAGAGCTGCGCCGGATGTACGAGCAGGCGGGGGTCACCATTCAGCTCGTGAAGTTCCCGGACCTCACCGCGAACCTGAGCGACGACGAGGCCGCGTACATCTTCGAGGTGGCGAAGGCCATGGGCGCCGAGGCCATCACCACCGAGCCGCCGGTCAGCCACACAAAACGCCTCGGGCAACTCGCCTCGAAACACCGGGTGATGATCGGGTACCACGGGCATGCGGCCGTGAATGAGGTGGAAGCGTTCGCGCGTCCAGGCTCCTGGGAACAGGCGTTCTTCTATTCGCCGTTCAACGGCGCGAACCCGGACATTGGTCACTGGATCGCGGGCAACAACGAGTCGCCGGCGTCCTTCATCCGGGAGTACGCGCATCGGATCACCAACCTCCACATCAAGGACCGCAAGAAGAATCAGGGTGCGAATACCGAGTGGGGCCAGGGCGACACGCCGATCGCGGACATCCTGCGGCTGATGCGCGACCAGAAGTACACCTTCCAGGCGACGATCGAGATGGAGCACCCCCTTCCGGCGGGCTCCGACGTGCTGACCGAGCTCGCCCGGGTCATCGACTTCGCGCGGCGCGCGCTGAACTCCTGAGCCCGCGCCGTTGACGAACCGCGAACCGGCCGCCTCTCACGCGAGAGGCGGCCGGTTCGTTTTCCGAGATGGTGCGATGGCGACTCTGCTACCTCGCGCCGGGCGCGGGCGCACACCCGGTGGCTTGCACGGTGTAGCTGAGCGCGACGATCTTCCAGCCGTGGCTGGTGCGAACGTAGTCGAAGGCGTCGATCCCGCAGTGGCTGAACCTTTCCCCGACGTGGAAGTCGTACGGCGCCCAGAGCGTGGCCACCTCCCCCTCCACCTCGACGCGGGGATCCCACATCCGCTCCCGAAGCTCGTCGGTACCGCGCCCGATCGACGCGATGAAATCCGAAATCCCGCGCGTCTGAACCACCGGCTCCGCGCCGCCCTGCACGCGAACGGAGACGATGCGCGCCTCGGGGGTGAACATGCCGCGGAGCGCGGTCGTGTCGCGAGCCCGCATGGCAGAGAAGAGCGCCTCCGCCGACAGTACGACGGCCTGCCTGGCCGCCGCGGTTCCGGCCGACTCCGCTCGGCCGCCGGCGAGTGCCGGTGCGCACCCGGTGAAGGCGGCGAGGGCAGCGATGATCCATCCAGGTCGCATAGGAGCCGGGGTTCGATGACAGTTTACTGGTACGAGAGCCGGAGGTAGACGAACCGCCCGTTGAATCCCATGGGCGAAACGCCGCCGGCATACCGGTAGATGCCGCTGGTGGTCAACGCGCCGTTCACGCCAGCCGAGAAGTCCTTCCACTCGTCCGGGTACACGTCCAGCAGGTTGTTTGCCCCGACCGCCACCCGCAGGCGCTGCATGAGGTGGTAGGACACGTCCAGATCGGTAACCCACTTGGGTGAGAAGGTCTGGTCCAGCTCGGGCTTGAGGTTGTGGGCCGTCACCTCGCCGAACCGCTGGTTGTGCAGGTTGAGGGCGAGATTGCCAGCGGTGAGATTCAAGGTCACGTTCAGGTTGTTACGAGGCTGACCATCCTCGATGCGCCCCTCCTCGGTGCGATCGAAGAGCGTCGCCTGGAAGGCGGCGAGCTCGGGAGGAGTGGAGGCGATCCGCGTGACCTTGGTGCGATTCTGGTTGTACCCGGTGGTCGCGCGGAGCAGGCCGGCTCGTCCAAGCGACAGGCCGTAGCTGGCCACGAGGTCGAAGCCGCGGGTTTCGGTGTCGATGGCGTTGGTGAAGAAACGGCCACCGCCGATGTTCCCGAGGCCGCGTTCCCGGAAGATCTGCCGGACGGCCGGCTGGGTGAAATTCCCGGAGAGGACGACCCGG
>JAHWJV010000493.1 GCA_019348265.1 Gemmatimonadota bacterium | reverse complement strand
GACGCCGACCGTGTTCTGGACGACGACGGCCGTCACGGCGCTCATGCCGTAGCCGCCCATCGCGGCGATCGACTTCAGGTCGGCGTGCTGGCCCGCCCCGCCGGTGGGGTCGGTGCCGGCCACGGCGAGGACTCGGGGGATGCGGGCGTTCACGAGGTGGCTCCTTCGGGCAGGGGGTGTCCGAACGCGCGGACGTAGCGTGCGGCCGCGGCCGCGGGGTCGGGCTCGGCGCAGATCCCGGAGACCACGGCGAGGCCCGCCGCGCCGGCGGCGCGCAGGGCCTCGCGCTCCGCGTCGCTCATCCCGAGCATCCCGCCGAGGACCTCCGCCTCGTCCGCGTTGTGCCGCGAACTCGGGACCAGGTCCGGCGCCGGCGCGCCCCCGAAGCGCAGCGGCGAGGAGGGCAGCGTCACGCGGCCCACCTCCGGGTGGTCCACCCAGCGCAGCATCCCGCGCTCGTGCAGGTGGAGGTCGTTCACCACCTCCTCCAGGTCGCGCACCGGCGCCGCGGGCACGCCGGAGCGCTGCGCCGCCGCCATCGACCCCGCCATGCTCGCGACGGACCTGGCCGACTTCCTGGTGCGCAGCGGGACGCCCTTCCGCGAGGCGCACGAGCAGGTGGGCCGACTGGTGCGCGCGGCCGAGACGGACGGGTGCGCGCTCTCGGCTCTATCGCCCGAGACCTTCAGCGACGTGTCGGAGCACTTCCGTGGGGCGGACATCCCCGCCCTCTTCGATCCACGGTCTTCTCTGGAGGCCCGCAGCAACCCGGGGGGGACGGGTACCTCCTCCGTCCGGACCCAGATCGAGGCTCTCCGCGAGACGCTCTGACTCTGGTCGAGGTCAGAAAAGGGCCCGGCCGATTCGTCAGCCGGGCCGTTTTCTTTACTCCGGTATCTCGAGGAAGACCGGGTTGGAGTAGAACCAGAGGTCCGACCAGGGATCCTCCGCCTTGGGATCGGGAGCTGGTTCCAGCTGCGTCGTGTTCGTCCCACGCACCCGCAGATAGGTGGGGTGGTGGACGTTCCGGAGCGTGTGCTCCATGGTGAGGTACTCCCCCTCCCGCCGCCAGTTGGCCGGCGCGAAGCGCCGGACGACGCGGGTGGTCGAGTTCTGATCGAAGGTGCGGTCGATCACCGGCCCGAGGATCTCGCCGACGATCAGGTCCACGCGGGCGACCGCGGGGTTGTCGCCGTGATGGTTGGTGCCTCCGGGGTCGCGTACGCGGATCGTGACGCGGACGTCCGTGCCGGCGGGGACCCGAAGCGTCCCCCCGATGTCGGCGGCGGCGGCCGCCGCGCCCGGCAGCGACGCCGTGACCTGCATCTCGGAGATCAGATCGCCAGTCGTCACGAAGACCCTACCGTTGCGGAGCCCGTCCAGGATGTCGTCGTAGCTCTTCTCCGCGAGCACGTACGTCTTGGAGTACTCGCCGGGCCAGAAGTCGCTCCCTCCCTCCCGCCAGTTCCGGTGCGAGTCCGAGGTCGAGGTGACCCACCAGCGCCGGCCCTCGCCCAGCATGGAGTCCCAGAACCCGCCCACGCGCGCGGTCATCTGGTCGAAGCCGCCGAGCGTCGGCGCATTGCCGTAGCCGCCGCGGAAGCCCGCGGTGTCGACCGCTCCCTCGCGAGTCAGCGCGCTGGCCTGGTGCCCCGGCGCCCCCTCCATCCCGACCGCCACCTGCGGGGCGGTGTCGTTCCAATCGCGCAGTTCCCTCGGTGAGACCAGCCCGTAGACCCCGAAGGCCGTCGCCGACCGGGAAGGGTGGTTCGCGATGACCAGGGGCGGCGTGGGGATCGCCTTCATGTATCGTAGAGCCTCGAGCATGCGCGCCTCGGTGTTCCAGCTGGGCTCCGGCGGGAACGGCTCCCGCCTCGAGAACTTGTGCTCGATGTTGTACAGGTCGATGTGCTCGTGGTCCGTATGCGGAACGATGACGCTGCTGTGCTCCGCGCCGGGCGTGTCGAGCTCCATACCGTAGAACTGGATCAGGTCCGAGACGCTGCCGCGCGACTGGAGCAGCTCGGGATACGCCATCTCCAGGTTCACCTTGGAGTGGTTCGGGCCGCCGTGGTCCGTCGCCACCATCCAGGAGAGCCCATGCTTTCTCGCCATCTCCGCGTTCGTCGGGATGGGATAGATCGCGTCACCCCCGAGGATCGGCTTCGGCGGCCGCGCCGTGGTGTCCCAGCCAACGCTGAACCGGCTGTGGATGTGGTGGTCGCCCGACAGCCAGCTCCGCGCCCGCGCCGCGCCCCCGCTCGCCCCCTGCTGGCCCAACGCGCTGAGAGGCAGCAGCGTTCCCGCCGCGGTAAAGACCCCTACGACCCACAGCCTCGTGAATCCAAGCCATTGCATCTGATTTCCGCGGGAAGAGAGTGACACGGGTACACGCGTGCGGCCGAGCGACGCTCTACACCCCGGCGGAGATATCACGGCGGCCGTTGCTGGGGAAGACGAATATACGCGCGAGCTCGGCGCGAGGCACGACGGGCGGCCGTGGAATCTCCCGACATTGCTCTCACCGCCGCTCGCGAGGCAGGGTTGAGCGTAGCCCGGTGCGGGGGTACATTCCGCACCTCGACGCAGCGGCTACTTCGAATACCAGATCATGACCACAACATGTCCGGCCTGTGGGCAGGAGTCCGCCGGCCGTTTCTGCTCCAACTGCGGCACGAGCCTCGAGGCGGCCGTATCCTGCGCCGAGTGCGGGAACGAGCTTCCGCCGGGAGGCCGGTTCTGCAATCAGTGCGGCGCGCCGACCGCCGCCACGCAGGCACTGCTGGCGCAGCGGACCGGACGGAAGTCGCAGCTCCCCTGGATTGCCGCGTCCATCGGCGGGATCGTCGCCGTAGCGCTGGGGGTCGTGTTCTTGACACGAGGCGGAGAGGAGCCCGCGGCCAGCGCTCTGGCGGCGCCC
>JAHWJV010000492.1 GCA_019348265.1 Gemmatimonadota bacterium | reverse complement strand
CGCCAGCCGCGAGCCCGCCCTGCTGAGCGTCGGCGGCAGCGCCGGTTCGACCACGCACCCTGTCGACTCCGTTTGAGACGCCGGGCTGGCGTGTCGGTCGCGGCAGGCATGCGCCGCCGGCGCAGCCGTCTGCTCAGGTCCTGCGAGCGCGTGCCGAATTAGCATTGGGGCATGTCAAAGATTCTGCTGGTGGAAGACAACGAGATGAACCGGGACATGCTCTCGCGCCGGCTCGACCGCAAGGGCTACGAGGTCCTCCTGGCGGTGGACGGACAGAGCGGAGTCCAGATGGCCCAAACGGAGGCACCGGACCTCATCCTGATGGACATGAGCCTGCCCGTGCTCGACGGATGGGAAGCGACGCGTCGCCTGAAGGCCTCCGCCGCTACCAGCCACATCCCGGTGATTGCGCTGACCGCGCACGCCATGTCGAGCGACCGTGACAAGGCGCTTGAAGCCGGTTGCGACGATTACGACACGAAGCCCATCGACCTCGCCCGTCTGCTCGCCAAGGTCGAGGCCCTCCTGAGTGGGTCGGCGGCCGCGGCCCCGTCGGACGAGGGGCCGCAGTGATGGAGCTCACCGACGGCGTCCCCGCAGCGGCCCGCCACCCCCTTCCCGCAGATCTCCTCCACGACCTGCGCACGCCGCTGAATCACATCATCGGCTACTCGGAGATGCTGATCGACCAGGCGGAGGAGAGCGGCAGCCACGGGCTCGTCCCCGATCTGCGGCGCGTCCTCGACGCCGGAAACCGCCTTCTCGCGCTGATCAACGACAACACGCGCCCCGTCCGGCTGCCGGACCTCGCGGTGCTCGCCCCCGCGGCCCGCGAACGGCGCCGCCCGAGGAGGGAACGCGGCGCGCCGGAAGCTTCGGAGCACGATGGGGCTCTCGCGGCGCCTTTGCGCGGAACGCTGCTCGTCGTCGACGACGTCGAGTCCAATCGGGACGTGCTCTCGCGCCGCCTGGAGCGGCAGGGGTACGATGTCGCGACCGCGGAGAGCGGCAAGGAGGCGCTCGACATGATGCGCGCGCACCATTACGAGCTGGTCCTCCTCGACATCATGATGCCGGAGATGGACGGGTACGAGGTGCTGCGCCGCCTCAAGGCAGACGATGATCTCCAGCACATCCCCGTGATCATGATCTCGGCGCTCAGCGAGATGGAGTCCGTCGCGCGCTGCATCGAGATGGGCGCCGAGGACTATCTCCCGAAGCCTTTCAATCCGATCCTGCTCAAAGCGCGTATCGGAGCGTCTCTGGAGAAGAAGCGCGCGCGAGATCGCGAAGTCTACCTCTTCCAGCAGCTCCAGCAGAACTACGCACGTCTTCAAGAGCTCGAGAAGCTGCGGGACGACCTCACCAACATGATCATCCACGACCTGCGGACGCCGCTCACCGCGGTGATCAACGGCATGCAGACGATGGAGGTGATGGGTGAGCTGAACGACCCGCAGCGGAGGATGATGAACATCGCGGTGAGCGGGGGAGAGACGCTGCTCGAGATGATCAACGAGCTTCTCGACGTGGAAAAGCTCGAGTCTGGATCGATGCGACTCGACGCGGTCCTCATCTCGCCGGCCGAGCTGGTAGGCGCGGCCGTCGCGCAGGTCGCAACGCTCGCGGAGAGCAAGCGCCTGACGCTCGAGCGTGAGATCGCGGATGACCTACCGCTGCTGGCCGGGGACGAAGGGAAGCTGCGCCGCGCGCTGGTGAACCTGCTGGGCAACGCCATCAAGTTCACGCCGCCTGGCGGGAAGGTGACTGTCTCCGCCCATCAGCGGGTGGAAGAGAGAGTGCTGGTCTTCTCCGTCTGCGACACCGGCGAAGGCATCCCGCCCGAGGCGTTCGGGCGCATTTTCGAGAAGTTCGGCCAGGTCGAGACGCGCAAGGGCGGGCGGGCGATGAGCACCGGGCTCGGGCTGACATTCTGTCGGCTGGCCGTCGAGGCGCATGGTGGGCAGATCGACGTCGAGAGCACGCTCGGTGTCGGCAGCACCTTCCGGTTCACCATTCCCCTCCCGCACCAGCGCGGCTGACCGCACCGGGAATCGTTGCGCCTTCGGCTCTCCGGAGCGCGCCGGTGTGGCTACCCTCCAGCCCCGGCGAGTAAGGTCGCGGCAACGACAACGGAAAGTCCGCCTTCACGGACCATCTGATCAACAAGGCCGCCTCGCGTTCGGTAGCGGGACGTCTGCGGTCCGCGAAGGCGGACTTGGTTTTCCTCGTTGCCGCGACTTCAGTCGCCGGGCCGCAAGCTGACGTCGCGGACCGGTGGAAGCGGCGGATCGATGACCCCACGGAGGGGCACCCTCCCGAACTCCCACCGGATCACCCCCCCGGTTCGAAATGCTGGTACCCGCCCCGGTGCACCAGCTCCCGCGTTCCATCCGCACACGCCCAGAACACCCCCTCCCCCGCTTCCACCAGGCCTACGCGCGTGATCCGGATTCCGAACTCCCCCTCGAACCCGTCCAGCAACGGCTGCACGCTTCCCGCCGGCGCGCAGAAACAGAGCTCGTAGTCCTCGCCACCGGAGATGGCGTAGGCGAGCGCGTCCACGGGGCTGGAGGTATCGGCGCTCACCGCGGGGTGGATGGGAATGGTCTCGCGCTCGAGCACGATGGCCGCGCGGCTCGCCGCCGCGAGGTGGGCGGCGTCCCCGGCCAGACCGTCCGAGAGGTCGAGCATGGCCGTAGGCCCCGCGTGCTCCGCAAGCCAGAGGGCCTCCGCCACGCGTGGAATGGGGGAGGTGTAGCAGGGCAGCGCGTCCGGGTTGGGTAGCTCCCCCCGGAGCAGCCGCGCGACCGTCACTCCCGCACCGCCGAGCTCCCCGGTCACCCAGACCTCATCTCCGGGCTGCGCGCCGGAGCGCAGAACGGGGCGCTTCGCTTCCCCCACCACCGTGACGTCGATCACGACGGGACCGGGTGACCGCGTGAGGTCACCGCCCAACACGACTCCTC
>JAHWJV010000491.1 GCA_019348265.1 Gemmatimonadota bacterium | reverse complement strand
ATCGGCACGGGTCAGGAGCCGAACGAGGACGGCAACCGTCAGCTCGCGTTCATCGGGCTCGGCCCGCTGACCGGCTTCTCGACCTTCAGCTCACCCGACCACGGCCGGACCCTGCAGCGGTCTCCGGACCAGAACGGGCTGGAGAAGTTCAACCAGACCAGCCTGGTCGACCGGCAGTGGCTCGTCTTCACCGACGACCAGACCGTCTTCCTGAACTACAACGGCTTCTTCGAGGCAGGTCCGCAAGGTCAGCTCATCCAGAAGTCGACCGACGGCGGCATCACCTACGGCCCGCAGTACTCCGCCTCGACCGACGGCAACCGGCTCGGGCAGATCCGGGCGATCCCGGAGGGCGTCGTCCCGGGGATCGACCCGACGAAGGACGTCGTCTACTTCCCCTACAACAGCGGCAACCTGGTCAAGCTGGCGATGAGCCTCGACGGTGGCGACACGTTCTCGCAGTGCCTGGCGGTCGACGCCGAGGTCGACCCGACCGCGGGCTTCATCGCCGCAGACCACGACAGCGCCGGCAACATCTACGTCACCTACACCGAGAAGGGCGGCGGCCGCGACACCTACCTGGTCGCGCTCGCCGCCGACGGCGGTATGCCGAACGCCGGGCGTCCGGGGCTCGAGCTCTTCGACCAGCCCTCCTGGGGGATGACCGACTTCACGCAGCGGATCAACTACCGCCGCGCGCTGGAGGGTGAGCTGGAGCGGACGATCGGCAACATGGCCGGGATAGAGAGCGCGCAGGTACATCTGGCGCTGGAGGAGAACGCCGGGTTCCGGGAGGCGGCGCAGCCGCCGGAGGCGTCCGTGGTGCTGAAGCTCCGCAGAGGCGGCTCTCCCAGCAAGGACGTGGTCGAGGGCATCTCGCACCTGGTCGCGGGGAGCGTGGACGGGATCGACGCCGAACGGGTCACCGTCCTCGACGACGGAGGCCGGCTGTTGTCGAGCGCGTTCGCACCCGGTTCCCCGGCGGCGCTGGCCAGTCGCGAGCTGACCATGCGCAGCGAGATGGAAAAGTACCTCGAGGCCAAGGCGGAGCAGATCGTCACCCAGATCGTGGGGCCGGGGAACGCGCGCGTGCAGATTTCGGTCGAGATCAACGGCGACCGGGTCGAGCGGACGGTCGAGACGGTCGATCCGGAGCGGCAGGTTCTCGCGAGCGAGCAGCGCTCCGAGATCATCCCGGGTGCCGAGGGCGGCGCCGGATCCAGCAACGTATCAGCGAACTACCTGAACTCGCGGACGGTGGAGACGTTCTCCGGCGCGGTCGGCAACGCCCGCCGGATCAGCGCGGCCGTGCTGGTGAATGACCGTATCGACGACGCGGTGAACGGGGGAGCCCCGCAGACGCGATCTCCCGAGGAGCTCGCGCGGATCCAGTCGCTCGTGCAGAGCGCGATCGGACTCAACGAAGGACGCGGCGACGTGATCTCTGTGGTCAGCGTCCCATTCGGTAAACCGGCTGCGGAGGTGGAGGAGGGAATGGACGTCATGGGGATGGTTCAGCAAGGCTACAAGCCAGGGATCATGCTCCTGGCGATCGTCTTCGCTTTCGTGTTCGGGCTGCGCGCCATGCGCGCCTTGCAGGCCGCACCGGTGGAGGCAGCGCCGGCGGTGCTCGCGGCGACCACCACGGCAGCGCTTCCCGGTGAGACGTCGGATGTCGACGCGCTCGACGCTCCGACCCGAACAGAGGAGATCGTCGCGCAGATCATGCCGACGATCAACAAGGAGCCGAGCCCCGGGCAGAAGCTCCGCGAAGAGGTCGTCAGACGTCTCGAGGAGCAGCCCGAAGTGAGCCTCCGCCTCGTCCGCGCCTGGCTGAAGGATTCCTGATCCATGTCGACCGCACTTGCCGCTCGTGCAGACCAGGACGAGCAGATGACCGGCCGTCAGAGGGTTGCGATCCTCTGCATGGCGCTCGGCGCGGAAGCCACCGCGAAGCTTACGGCGAAGCTCAGCTCGGACGAAATCGAGGCGATCTCCTTCGAGATCGCGCGGATGGATCGGGTGCCGATCGACATCGTCCATGGGGTGCTGTACGAGTACCTAGAGACCACGCGGGCGGCCGAGTCGCTCGCCACCGGTGGTGAGGACGTGGCGCGCGAGATCCTGGAGCAGGCGTTCGGTCCGCAGCGCGCCGTACAGATCTTCCGCCGCATCCAGACGCAGCTCCACGAGAGCTCCGGGCTCAGCAAGCTGCGGAAGGTCGACCCGCAGCAGCTCGTCAGCATGCTCCGCAACGAGCATCCGCAGACCATCGCGCTGGTGCTGGCGCACCTGGACCCGCTGCAGACGGCGGGCATCCTGAAGGAGATCGACCCGTCCATCGGCGCGAGCGTGATCTACCGGATGGCGTGTATGGAGAAAGTGTCGCCGGAGATGCTGGGTCTGATCGAGCGGGCGCTCGGACCGGAGACGGAGTTGAACCTGTCGCAGGGGATGAGCACGGCTGGCGGTCCGCAGTCGGTGGTGGCGGTGCTGAACCTGATGAGCCCGTCGCTGGAGAAAGAGCTGCTCGAGGGAATCGCGGCGGAGGACCCGGAACTCTGTGAGCAGATCAAGAACCTCATGTTCGTCTTCGAGGATCTCTCCTCGCTCGACAGTCGGTCGGTGCAGAGGCTGTTGCGCGATGTGGACTCGAAGGAGCTCGCGATGGCGCTCAAGGCGGCGAGCGACGAGCTGAAGAACCACATCATGGGGGCGATGTCCAAGCGTGCCGTCGAAGCGCTGCGGGAAGAGATGGACTTCCTCGGCCCGGTGCGGCTCCGCGACGTGGAGTCGGCGCAGCTGGCCATTGTGGCTCGCGTCCGTGCGCTCGAGGAGGCCGGCGAGGTCATGATCCTTTCCGGTGGAGACAATGAGCTCGTCGGGTAGCGCCACCGAGGCGCGGCCTGGGGCAGCGATGCTCTTCCATACGTGGGATCTCGCGGATCTGCGCGAGGTGCGTGCGGCCGTC
>JAHWJV010000490.1 GCA_019348265.1 Gemmatimonadota bacterium | reverse complement strand
ATCTGGAAGCGTGGCCCACTCGCCCCTCCGTAAGTAATCCGATACGCTGCACGCTCGCTGTCCATGACTCCCTCTGCCTGTGGCTCCCTCGGAAATCTCCGCGGTCACCGGAAGGATCGGCAAGTCCAGCGATTCGCATGAGCGGGTCGATGGTCCGCAGTCGAGAGAGCCTCCCAGGCAGTGCCAAGATCGCTTGACACCTCCCACCCAAACGCGCTACTATGTCGAACGCTTGAGAATGATTCTCAATCCAATTGGCTTTTCATGTACAATCGCTGCGGGCTACTCCTCGGCATGTTGCTGATTCTGCTCCTGAACGGGTGCGAGGATGATCCGATTCTCGAGCCGACAGGCGATAAGAGCGGCGGAGGCAGTTACGGCAATCTGTCTTCGCTTTCCGCTCCGCGCGGAATGGAGCGGAGCGCGGCCAATCCGGAAACGTTCTGATCGACAGAGGCTCGATGCGACGGCTGTTGTCGGTACTTCTTTTTCTTTTCGGCCCATTGCACGCTACCGCTCAGCAGGGCGGAACGTCGGGTGGGGGCGTACGCGGTTGGGTAGCGGATGAGGCGACCGGCCGGCCGCTCGGCGGGGTGGCGGTGTCGGCGCTCCGGGGCGGGGAGACACTCGGCAGCGTCGTCACCGACGCGGAGGGACGGTTCCGGCTCCAGGTGGGGGGGAGCACCGTTCGGTTGAGGGCCGAGCGCCTCGGGTATCGTGGCGAGACGACGGAGGTGCGGTTGCGGGCGGGGGGTTCGACGGAGGTACAGCTTCGCCTGGCCGCGACCGCCATCGAGCTCGAGCCGGTAGAGATCATCGGCGCGGCGGGAGCGCACCGACTGATGGAGGGCACCGCTACGCGCATCACCCCGCAGATGGTGCGGCAGGTGGCGCCGATCGGCACGCAGGAATTGCTGCAGCACGTTCCGGGCGTCACCGGGTTCGCGGATGACGGGATTGGGAACTCGCGCATCAGCATCGGCATTCGTGGGCTCAACCCGCGGCGGAGCTCTCACGTACTCTTCCTGGAGGACGGGATTCCGATCCAGTCGGCGCTGTACCTCTACCCGAACATGTACTACAACGCGCCGCCGGAGCGGATCGATCGGGTGGAGGTCATCAAGGGGAGCAGCGCCATCCGGTACGGCCCGCATACGATGGGCGGGGTGATCAACTACATCACAAGTCGGCCGCGGACGGAGTTCGGCGGCTTCAGCCAGCTCGTCGCCGGGACGAACGGGTATCTGAGCCTGTTCACGGAGCTGGGCGGGTGGGGGAGTGCCGAAGTAAAGCCCGAGGTGCAGCTGTTGTACAAGCGTGGGGAGGGGTTCCGGGAGAACAACGATTTCCAGCAGTACAACGGCACCTTCAAGATCAACTTCCTCCCGGACCCGAGCCGGGTGATCTATGTGAAGGCCAATGCCAACTTCGAGGACTCCAACGCCACGTACACGGGGCTGACGGAATACTCGTTCCTGACGAACCCGCGCTTCAACCCGAAGGAGCACGACAACTTCCGCGTCTTCCGCTCATCTCTGGACGTGCTTTACAACCGCCAGTTGAGCCCGGCATTGAGCGGCGACACGCGCGTGTACGTGAACTTCTTCGACAGGCGCTGGTGGCGCGAGAACGACGTCTTCGTGCGGGCGAGCCAGTGGAATGGTGCGGAGGCCGACCCGGTGCCTCCCTTCCAGCCCGGTGACCTGGTCCGCGTGGGCGGGGGGGTGGACAGCCATGGCAACCTCCGGACCTTCTACGTCGCGGGAGTGGAGCAATCATACGGCGTTGAGCATCCCCTGCTGGGTCTGCGAGCCCGGCTGAACGTCGGCGCGAGAGCGCACTGGGAGCGGTTCGTGGATGACAAGCAGCAGGGATCCGACCCGGACTCTCGCCGCGGCGTCTACTTCACCGGCGATCCGGCGGATCTCGCCAGCGTTGAGATCGTGGGGCAGAGCCATCACTACGAGACGCGCGCGCTCTCGCTCTTCGCTTCCGAGCGCCTGGAGGCCGGGCGGCTTACGGTAACGCCCGGGCTGCGGTTCGAGGTCTTCGAGCAGCAGCGGATCGATCGGCTGCAGGGCTCGCGGTACGAAGATAAGACGAGCTGGGTCGTTCTGCCGGGGGTAGGGGCCAATTACGGGCTGGGAGACTACCACCTCTTCGGCGGTGTTCACCGTGGCTACACGCCTCCGTCCAGTGGGACGCTGCGGGTCGTCAATTTCGGCGCAGACGCAGACGCTGGCGGGCTGGACCTGCGCTCGGAGACGAGTTGGAACTACGAAGCGGGCCTTCGCGGAGACCTCGAGTGGCTCGGTTTCGAGGCGGCGGCGTTCCGCGTGGAGATCCAGGACCTGGTCGCCGCCGGCCGCGGGACCGCGTTCCACAATCTCGGCCGTGCGAATACGGCGGGCGTCGAGCTGGCGGCAACCGCGCGTGGAGCCGCGGTGTCTTCGTGGCTCCCGAACCTGAACGTCGCCTACACCTATCTGGACACGGAGGTGGAAGAAGGAATCATCCGCTCCGCGGTCGTCCCCGGTGGGGCGGAGGTGAGCATCGCGGGGCTGGATCTCCCGTACGCGCCACACCACACGCTGGTGGCGGGTCTCTCGGCGGACCGATCCGATGGCGCGTTCTTCCGCACCGACGTGCGCTACGTCAGCGACGCGTTCACCGACTTCGAGAACATCCGGCAGACGTACAACCGCGGGGACACCGGGCCGATCCCCGCCTATGCGGTCGTCGATGCCAGCGCCGGGTACCGCGTGCGCGGCGGGATCACCGCGACCGTCGGCGCGAAGAACCTCCTCGATGAGGTCTATATCGGATCTCGGCTGCATTCGAACCCGGGGCAGCCGCAGGCGAACCTCAGCTCTGGCATCCTTCCCGGAGCCCGACGGCAGATCACCCTGGGTGTGCGGTACGACTTTTAGGCCGACACCATTCACTTCTTGAGCAAACGTTCCATGCAGATCTCGAGGCT
>JAHWJV010000048.1 GCA_019348265.1 Gemmatimonadota bacterium | reverse complement strand
CACTCCGCTCACCTCACTGCTCTTCGCGCAGATCTGCGCGGAGGTCGGCCTCCCGGCCGGAGTGCTGAACGTGGTGACCGGCGATGGCCGCACCGGACAGGCGCTGGTGGAGCACGACGACGTCGACAAGATCGCCTTCACCGGCTCGACCGAGGTCGGCCGCATCATCCGCGTCGCAACGGCCGGAACGGGGAAGAAGCTCTCGCTGGAGCTGGGCGGTAAGTCGCCTTTCCTGGTCTTCGAGGACGCGGACCTCGACAGCGTGGTGGAAGGCGTCGTGGACGCCATCTGGTTCAACCAGGGGCAGGTCTGCTGCGCCGGGTCCCGCATCCTGGCGCAGGAAGGGATCTCCGACCGGCTCGTGGAGAAGCTCCGTGCGCGGATGGAGACGCTCCGGGTCGGCGACCCGCTCGACAAGGCGGTCGACATCGGCGCGATCGTCGCCCCGGTTCAGCTGGAGAGGATCGAGCAGCTGGTGAAGCAGGGGGTCGATGAAGGCGCCTCGCTCTGGCAGCCGTCGTGGAGCTGCCCTCAGGACGGCTGCTTCTATCCGCCGACGCTCTTCACCGACGTCTCTCCCGCGGCGACCATCGCGCAGGTAGAGATCTTCGGCCCGGTGGTGGTGCTGATGACCTTCCGCACCCCCACCGAGGCGGTCGCGCTCGCGAACAACACGCCCTTCGGCCTCGCATCCAGCGTCTGGACCGAGAATATCAACCTGGCGCTGGACATCGCGCCGAAGGTGAAGGCCGGGACGGTGTGGGTGAACTGCACGAACTTCTTCGATGCGGCGGCCGGGTTCGGCGGGTACCGCGAGAGCGGCTTCGGACGCGAGGGTGGCTCCGAAGGTATGTGGGAGTACGTGAAGCCGCGCTGGGAGGGAGTCGCCAGTCACCAGTCTCCAGTCGCCAGTCAGGCCGGGCTGGAAACTGGCAACCGGCAACTGGAAACCGGCGCCGGGAAGGGCCATGTCGGCCTGCCGCCCATCGACCGCACGGCCAAGCTGTACATCGGCGGCAAGCAGGTGCGGCCCGACTCCGGGTACTCGCTCACGGTCGAGGCGCCAGGCGGGCGGCGGCTCGGCGAAGTGGGTCGGGGAAACCGCAAGGACATCCGTAATGCCGTCGAAGCCGCGCACGCGGCCTCGGGATGGGCGCGCTCGACGGGTCACAACCGGGCGCAGATCCTCTACTACATCGCGGAAAACCTGGCTGCCCGCTCGGAAGAGTTCGTGCGGCGCATCTCGGAATCCACTGGAGCCGCCCCTGCGCTGTGCGAGTGGGAGGTGGAACTCTCGATCGAGCGGCTGTACACGTACGCCGCCTGGGCGGACAAGTGGGATGGCGCTGTGCACCACACGCCATTCCGCAACGTGACCATCGCGATGCCGGAGCCCGTGGGCGTGATGGGCGTCGTCTGCCCGGAACAGGCGCCGCTACTCGGGCTGATCTCGACCGTGATGCCCGCGATCGCGCTGGGAAATACATCGGTGGTGGTCCCCTCCGCGAGGGCGCCGCTCGTCGCGACCGATCTGTACCAGGTCTTCGACACGTCGGACGTGCCCGGGGGAGTCGTGAACATCGTCACCGGGGTTGCCGACGAGTTGACGGAGGTCCTCGCGGCTCACGACGACGTGGACGGGCTGTGGTACTTCGGGAGCGAGGCGGGGAGTGCGATGGTGGAGCGCCTCTCCGCCGGGAACATGAAACGCAGCTGGGTCAGCTACGGCCGCGACCGCGACTGGTTCACGCGCGAGCAGGGGGAAGGACGGGAGTTCCTCCGGCGGGCTACGGAGGTCAAAAACATCTGGATTCCGTACGGCGCTTGACGCTGCGGTCTCGGAAGGAAGTGGAGCGAGAGGGCCGGGGGTCGCCCGAGCGGGGTGCGGTCGAAGAGGATCCTGGTGCGCCGACGCGTTCGCGTCGACGGCAACTCCCGGGGTGGGCGCGGGCGGGCGCCGTCGCGCTCGGTTGCATCCTGGTGCTCTGGCTCGCGCGTGTCCCGCTGCTGACCGGGATCGGGCGCCTCCTGGTGGTCCGGGACGAACCGGCCGCCGCGGACCTGATCTACCAGTTCGGCGGCGACTGGATCGCGCGCGCGCGGGTCGCCGCCGAGCTGTACCACCAGGGCCTCGCGCCCCGCGTCGTGCTGATGGAGGTTGAGAGGATCCCGGAGGAGATCGGCCTCACGCCGGGCGAGACAGAGGTAACGGTGCGGCTGCTGCAAAGCCTCCGGGTGCCTCGCTCCGCCATCGTCGTCTACCGGTCCGGCGAGGGCGTGGCCAGCACGATGGAAGAGGCGGAGGCTCTTGCCGCGGTCCTGCGTGGAAGCGACGCGCGGCGGGTCATCGCCGTCACCAGCTGGTTTCACACCCGTCGCGCGCGCTGGGCACTGCGCCGCGCCCTGGATCAGACCCCGCTCGAGGTCATGATGGTCGGCGCTCCAACACCGGGATTCTCGCCAAACAACTGGTGGCGCGCGGAGAAGGGCTTGATCCGCGTGTTCGAGGAGTACCTGAAGTTCGCGCACAATTGGGTTTACCGCTGAGCCGCCGAGCTCAGCTCCCCTCGCCCTCCCCCACCAGCTCTCCCGCCACGCCAGGCCCCTGCTCGTCCCGCTGCCGCTGCTGACCCGCGAGCGCCGCCAGGCTCAGCGTCCCCGACGGTCCCATCGAGTCGACGATGCTGCTCGGAACGACCATCATCCCGCCCTTCTGCTTCAGCCCCTCGTACAGGATGTTCATCTGCCGTAGCTGCAGAGCGATCGGATCGTTCTGATACGCGCGGGCCGCCTCGTGGAAGAGGTTCGCGATCTCGACCTCGGCCTCGCCGAGGATGATCCGCGCCTGCTTCTCCCGCGAAGCCTGCGCCTCCCGCGACATCGCGTCCTGCAGAGAGGTGGGGATCACGATGTCCCGCATCTCCACCGAGTGGACGGTGACGCCCCAGGGAGTCGAGCGCTGGTCGATCAGCGCCTTGAGCTCCTCCTCGATTCGCTCGCGGCCACGCAGGAGGTTCGCGAGCGAGGTTCGTCCGATGATGTCCCTCAGTCCCGTCTGCGCCGCCCAGCTTACCGCCTGCGCGTAGTCCTGCACCTCCAGCGCCGCCTTCTCCGGGTCGTACACCGTCCAGAAGAGAACTGCGTCCACGTTCACCGGGACGGTATCCGAGGTGAGCGTCTCCTCCGCCGCGAAGCTGCTGGTGATGGTCCGCTGGTCCACCCAGCTCCCCACCTTGTCGACGAAAGGGATCACCCAGAACGGCCCGGGGCCGCGGAGCCCCACGTAGCGGCCGAGACGCAGAACCACCGCCCGCTCCCACTGCTGCGCGATCTTCGGTGACATGGAGGCGACCGCGCCGATCGCGAGCCCGGCGAAGAACGCCGAGATGCTCCCCATCGCGAGCCCGGTGAGCGCGCCCAGCGCGGTGGGCGCCCCGAACGCCACCGTGCTCAGCACGTTCACGCGCGGGGTCTTCACGGCGGGCGCTCTGGAGCTGTAGACCGTCAGGTCATTGCGCGGCATGGTCTCCTCAGGCTTTGCGGCGGCTATCCAGATGGATGATGACCTCGTCGAGCGAGAAGCCGAGCGCGCTGGCTTCGCGCAGGAAGGTGTCCTCGAGCGCGGCGAGCTCCTCGAGACGCGCAGTGGGTCCAACCTCCAGCGCGGACGCGCTCACGAACACGCCGACTCCCGGGCGCAGCACCACCACCCCTTCACGCGCCAGCGCCGCATACGCGCGCTCCACCGCATTCGCGTTCACTCGCAGCTCCACCGCCAGATGGCGCACCGTCGGCAGTGCATCGCCGGCTGAGAGCAGCCCCGCCGCGACCGCCGAGCGTACCGTGCGCACCAGCTGAGCTTCGACGGGGGTCGGGTCGGCGGGATCGATGTGGAACATGAACGGATACGGAACAGGAAGACGGAACAGCGGGAGGATTAGGCGACAGGCCGGAGACTCCTCCCCTGCTCAGGCATGCAGGCCGTTCCCTGTTCCCTGTTCCCTGTTCCCTGTTCCCTGCATCATCCGCCGTACCGGAACGATCAGCAGGGTTAGGACGGCGGCGGCGATGAAGAGGGACGCCGTCGTGTTGATAAAGAGGCGCGGCATTTCCTCGAGCTTTTCGGGGTCGACGTGGCCGCCGACGAGCCCGCCGATCAGGTTGCCGAGAGCCGAGGCGGTGAACCAGATGCCCATCATCTGCCCGACGTACTTGCGAGGCGAGAGCTTGGTCATCGAGGAGAGCCCTACCGGCGAGAGGCAGAGCTCGCCGACCGTCTGGAAGAAGTAGCTCCCGATCAGCCACCAGGGCGACACCTTCAGCGTCCCGCCGCTCGCGACCACCTCGTTCGCCGCGTAGATCATGATGATGAAGCCCAGCCCGGCGAAGAAGAGGCCGAGCGAGAATTTCCCGGGGCTGGAGAGGTCCTTGCCGCGCCGCCCGAGCGAGACCCAGAGCCACGCGAACACCGGCGCCAGCAGGATCACGAAGGCGGAGTTCACCGACTGGAACCAGGTTGCCGGGACCTCGAATCCGCCGATGTTGCGGTCCGTGAAATCCGCCGCGAAGAGGTTCAGCGAGGTGGGCGCCTGCTCGAACGCCCCCCAGAAGACGATCGCGAAGAGGAAGAGCAGGAAGATGACCGCCACGCGCTTCTTCTCCTGCACGTCCAGGCCGCCCGCGGCGAAGACGTAGAGGAAGAAGAGGACGACCATGGAGAGGATCACGTAGGTCATCGAGCGGCCCACCGCCTGGGCATCGATGACGAGCGTGCCCGTGGCGGCCAGGATCACCACGAGCGCGAGCACGCCGAGGCCGATCCCGAGCGAGAGCTTAATGGTGCGCTCCTGACGTGCCTGAACCGCGGGGTCCGGGTGCCGCGTGGGCTCCAGCCCAATGGAGCCGAGCGTGCTGTCCGCCTTGAACCAGAACCAGAGCAGACCGAAGAGCATCCCCACCCCGGCAGCGCCGAAGCCGTAGTGCCACCCCACCAGCTCGCCGAGGGCGCCGGTGATGAGCTGGCCCGCGAAGGCGCCGATGTTGATCCCCATGTAGAAGATCGAGAAGCCCGCGTCACGGCGGGAGCCGCCCTCCGGGTACAGGTCGCCGACGATCGCCGAGATGTTCGGCTTCAGCAGCCCGGTACCCATCACGATGAAGATCAGGCCGACGAAGAACGGGAGCTTTCCGCCCTGTCCCGCAAGCCCCGAGAGGCCGATGCAGAGGTGGCCGGTGGTGATCAGCACGGCGCCGATCAGGATGGCGCGGCGCAGCCCCAGGAGCCGGTCCGCGACCCAGCCGCCGGGTAGCGAGGCGAGGTAGACGCACGCCCCGTAGATCCCCACGATGGCCGACGCCTGGTCGCGTGGGAATCCGAAGCCGCCGTCCGCCAGCGCCGCGGCCATGAACAGGACCAGGAGCGGCCGCAGACCGTAGTACGAGAAGCGCTCCCACATCTCCGAGAAGAAGAGGGTCTGCAACCCCTTGGGATGGCCGAAGAAACCGCCCTGTTGCGGAGCCCGTCCCTGCGACCCGTGCGGGTGCAGCAGCAACGTCGCGTCGTGGCTCGCGAACTCCGAGTTCGGGTCTTTGGTCATGGAGCGCTCGGTGCGGGTGTACGGTGTGTCCGGCAAAGCTAGCATTCCGCCTCGGGTGCGGCCAGATTCGGCCCGGCGCGCACGAACGGGGAGCTAATATATGCCTGCACGAGAAGCGGAGGTCCCCGGCGGCCGACGACGGCGACCCCGGCGCCGGGGATGACTCCGGGAATCCGATTCATGGTCCTCGGGGCCTTCTTCTTCAGCGTCATGACGCTGTTCGTGAAGATGGCCGGCGCGCGCCTGCCCAACCAGGAGATCGTGCTGATCCGTGGGGTGCTCACCCTCGCATTTTCGTGGATGATGGTCCGACGCGCGGGCGTGAACATGCGCGGGTCCCGGCCGATCATGCTCATGCTCCGGGGGCTTTTCGGCTTCGCCGCGCTGAGCTGTCTCTACTACGCCGTCGTGCACCTCCCGCTCGCCGATGCGACGGTCCTGCAGTACACGAATCCCGTGTGGACCGCCCTGCTCGCGGCCTGGTTTCTCAAGGAGCGGATGCGCGCGATCGAGGTGCTGCTCGTGCTCTGCAGCCTGGTCGGGGTCGTGGTGATCGCCCGCCCCAGCTTTCTGTTCGGCTCGGAATCGGCGCGGCTCGACCTGTTCGCGGTGGGAGTCGCGCTCTCCGGCGCGATGATGAGCGCGGCGGCGTACGTCATGGTGCGGAAACTGTCACGCACCGAGCACCCGCTCACCATCATCTACTACTTCACCCTGGTGACCGTCCCGGCGGCGGTCCCCGGGACCATCGCCGTCGCGGTGTGGCCCACCGCGCGCGAGTGGCTGCTGCTGCTGGGGATCGGCATGGCCGCACAGGCGGGGCAGGTGTATCTGACGCGCGGTCTCCAGCTGGAGCCGGCCGGCCGAGCGACGGGGGCGGCCTACATGCAGGTGGTGTTCGCGGCGATCTGGGGGGGCGTCTTCTTCCGCGAGCTGCCGGACGCCTGGGTGATCCTGGGTGCGAGCATCATCCTCGGAAGCACGCTGCTGCTCGGGCGGCTGCACGCCGGCCCGGTGCCCCCCGCCCCCGCCGCGGACGACGCCGGCTCCGAAGCGATCCAATCGAACAGCCGATGAAACGAAGCGCGATGCCCTTCGCCGCCGAGCTCGAGGTGGCGCTCGCCGCGGCCCGCGAAGCGGCGGTGCTGCTCACCGCGCGCTCCGGTGCCGACGAGGTGCGCGAAAAGGGCAGGGCGGACCTGGTCACCGAGGTGGACGAAGCGGCGGAGCGCGCCATCACCACCCACATCCGCCGGCACTTTCCGGACGACACCCTGATCGGCGAGGAGTTCTCCGGTACCACCGAAGTGGCCGGCCGGAGCTGGATTATCGACCCGGTGGACGGTACCGCGAACTACGTTCACGGGCACCCGTTCGCCTGCGTCAGCATCGCGTTCTTCGACGAGGAAGGTCCCGCGGCAGGCGTGATTCACGCCCCCTTCCTTGGCGAGGTGTACCATGCCGCCCGCGGCGGCGGCGTCTGGCTCAACGACGAGCCCGTGAAGGTGAGCGCGGTCAACCGTGGCAGCGGCGCGCTGTTCGCCACCGGCTTCCCCTTCAAGGCTGGCAAAGGCGACCCCGAGACGTACTTCCGCCTCGTTGCCGAAGTCATGCTCGGAGCCCACGACATCCGCCGCGCCGGCTCCGCCGCCCTCGACCTCGCCTTCGTCGCCTGCGGTCGCCACGACGGCTACTTCGAGATCGGCGTCGCGCCCTGGGACATCGCGGCCGGCATCCTCATGGTCACCGAGGGTGGCGGCCGCGTCACCGGCTGGCCCGGCGACGTACGCGACCCGATCCAGACGGGACGGATACTCGCGACCAACGGATTGGTCCACGAATGGCTGGAGGCGAAGGTCGCGAATTATGAATTATATGAATTATGACTGATGGATCGAGACTCGGCGAAGTTCAGTTCGATTCATAATCCATCATTCATCATTCATTATTTCTCCTCCGGCATCCGTCCTGCGGAGTGAATCTCCGTTCCAGGTGGGATCCGTCCGATTCTCGCGGGAGGCAATCATGACGTCTTTTCAGACGTATCTGCTCGGCTTTATCATACTGGTCATCGGGCTGGCGATTGCGGCGTACCTGCTGGGTTTGGAGCCGCTCTGGATCGCGGTGGGAGCGATCGTGCTGATCGGGATCGGCATCATCACCGCGACGAACCACACGAAGCCGCGCGATCCGCAGCAGCCGCGAACGTACTAGCTGACCACAACGCGGCGACGGGCGACAAGCAACGGCCGACAGCGTCTGCCCGTGGCCTGTCGCCTGTTGCTCGATCAGAGGAGGCGGTGATGGAGGGAGTCTGGTCCGAGTACCCGATGGAGGTCGTGTGGGAGGGTGGCAAACGCTTCCGCGCCGGGCAGCCCGGCGGGCCTACGCTGGTGGTGGACGGGGAGCGCCAGGCGGGGCCGAGCCCGGTCGAGGCGCTCGTCATCGCGCTCGGGTCCTGCTCGGCCATCGACATCGTCGACATTCTCGAGAAGCGGCGCACGCCGGTGGAGCGGCTGGAGGTGCGGGTCGAGTTCGCGCGGGCCGCGTCGCCGCCGCGACGCATCACCGCCGCGCGCGTCCACTTCCGCGTGACCACGGCTTCCGAGCTCTCGCACGTGCAGCGGGCGGCGGATCTCTCCTTCGAGAAGTATTGCTCCGTCTCGACCTCACTGGCGCCCGATACGGAGCTGACGTGGGAGGTGGAGGTGGAGCCGTCGGGCGTGGGAGTGGAGACGAGCGGGTGATCGACGCCTTTATCGGCAACACGCCGCTCGTTCGGCTCGAGCGGGTCGTGCAGCCGGGGATGGCGGAGGTGTGGGTGAAGCTGGAAGGGCTGAATCCTGGCGGCTCCATAAAGGACCGCACGGCGCTCGCGCTGATCGAGAGTGGTGAGCAGTGCGGCCTGCTGAAACCGGGCGGCCTGATCGTGGAACCGACTTCCGGCAACACCGGGATCGGCCTCGCCTTCGTGGCGGCGACGCGGGGCTACCGGCTCATTCTCTGCCTCCCGGCTCAGATGAGCGAGGAGCGGAAGGACACGCTGCGAGCGTTCGGTGCGGAGCTGGTCCTGACGGACCCGGAGCGACGGATGCTCGCCGCGATCGAGGAGGCGGAGCGGATCCGCGACGCCACCGGCGCGTACCTCCCCAATCAGTTCGAGAATCCCGCCAACCCGGCCGTCCACTACGCCGGGACAGGTCCGGAGATCTGGAGAGGGATGGAGGGGCGGATCGACGCCTTCGTCTACGGGACGGGAACGGGCGGCACCATCACGGGAGTGGGACGTTATCTAAAAGAGCGCGACCCGCGCGTGCGGATCATCGCCGTGGAGCCGGGCCGCTCGGCCGTGCTGCACGGCGAGGCGCGCGGGCAGCACCAGTTCCAGGGGATGGGCCCGGGGTTCATCCCCGGCAACCTCGACCGCAGCGTCATCGACGGGCTCATCAAGGCGTGGGAGGAGGACGCTTTCCCCCTGGCCCGCAGGCTGGCGCGCGAAGAGGGGCTGTTCATCGGGATGAGCAGCGGAGCGATCATCTGGTCCGCCCTGCAGGTCGCCCGAGAGCTAGGGTCCGGACACCGCGTGGTTACCATCGCCCCCGACAGCGGGGCTCGCTACCTGAGCACCGCCTTGTTCCGCGAGGAAGCGGGGGGTGCCGGAGAGGCATAGACAGAGGAAATGCAACCTACGGTTTTGAAGTTTGGCGGCACGTCCGTTCACGACGACGCCGCGCTGTTGCGCCTGGCGAACATCGTTCGTTCGCAGCTCGAGGATCTGCCGGTGGTGGTGGTCTCCGCGATGCGCGGAGTGACTGATGCGTTGCTCACCGGCACCCGGCTCGCGCGCGAGGGGCACGCCGGCCGGGGGTTCGAGGCGGTTGAGGCTCAGATCAGCCGCTATTCAGCGGTGGCGGCGGCGCTGCTCCCGGAGGAAGCTGCGGGGGCCGTCGACGATCTGGTGGCGCGCGCGGCGCTGGAGATCAGCGACCTGCTACGCATCATCTCGCTCCACCCCGGGACCTTCCTCCCGCTCCAGGACGAGATCGTCTCGTACGGCGAGCGGCTCTCCGCCTCGCTGGTAGCGGAGGTGCTGCGCAGTCGCGACATCCCCGGCGTCGCGGTGGATGCACGCAGGTGCATCGTCACCAGCGAGGAGCACACGCAGGCCGCTCCGCTCCCCGGCCCCACGGACGAGAGCACGCGGGCGGCGCTCCTCCCGCTCCTGGAGAGTCGGCAGGTCCCCGTTCTGGGCGGGTTCATCGGCTCGTCCACCAGCGGCGCGACCACGACGCTGGGGCGCGGGGGCTCCGACTATACCGCCGCACTCGTCGGCGCGGCGGTCGACTCGCGCGAGATTCAGATCTGGACCGACGTGACCGGCTTCCTGACCGCCGACCCGCGTGTCGCGTCGAATGCCCGTCCCATCGACCGGCTCTCCTACGCGGAGGCGGCCGAGCTCGCTCTGTCTGGCGCCAAGGTCCTCCACCCGAAGACCATCCAGCCCGCCGTCGAGCGCGCGATCCCAGTGAGGGTGTGCAACTCGCACTTTCCGACGGAGCCCGGGACCCGCATCGACGCGGAGAGCATCCCGTCGCCGCTCGCCGTGAAGGCCATCGCCCACAAACCCGGAATCACCATCGTTCAGGTGATTTCCACGCGCATGCTCGGGGCCCACGGCTTCCTGAGGGCGCTGTTCGAGGTCTTCGATCGCAACCGGACCGCGGTGGACGTGGTTTCGACTTCGGAGGTCAGCGTCTCGCTCTCGGTGGAGGATGCCCGCTCTCTGCCGACGATCGTGGAGGAGCTTCGCACCCTCGGCACGGTCCGCGTGGAGAGCGGCTATGCCATCATCTCGGTGGTGGGCGAGGGACTGCAGAGCACGCCTGGCATTCCCGCGCGTGTCTTCGGTGCCATCTCCGACCTCGAGATCGCGCTGATCTCGCAGGGAGCCTCGGACATCAACCTGACGTGCGTGATCCGGGAGGAGGTGGTCAACGACGCGGTTCGGCGGCTGCATGATACCTTCTTCGGAGGCTGAAGGGCGTCGGCGCGAAAGGTGCGTCGCGCTTGCCCTTCGCGAACCCCGCGATTACCAGGTTTTCATCGAATTTTTACGCCCTGCTCAGCGACTACGAATGGTGAATCAGAAGGATGATCCCGAAGAGCCGGGTCCCCGATACCTGCCGCGCCGAAAGCTGGTCAGCCCCGACCGGCTGCTCCGGCTCCTGAACCAGCGCCTCGAGCACTACGGCCACTGCCACAACTGCCACTTCGTCGGCCCGATTCGCCGCCTCGACGAGCCCGCTGAGGACGGTCGTAACTGGAGCCGCTTCGTTGCGCTCGTCTGCTCCAACGTGGTGGCCGGCGGATGCGCACGGATCGCCGAGCGGATCCTCGAAGACACCACTCACGAGTACAACCTCTGGGAAGGCCGCTGATCCGATTTCCCACTGACGATTTCCCGCCAACGCTAAAGATCTGAGCCCGACCGGCCGATATACTCCATTGTGGGTGCGCGTCTGCGCACATCCCCCCTGACCGAAGTACTCGCCAAATACCCGCTGGACGGCCCGCAAGGAGCACGACATGGCAACGAACTTTCCTACGCCGCAGGTATTGATCGGACCCCGATCCCTGGATAGCCGGATTTGCCGCCTCATGTACGTCCGCGAGACGGACGAGGTCTGGGCGGAGGAGTGGAGCAAGCGAGCCTGGGTCCGCGCGACCGTGCTGGTCCGCCACCTTCTCAAGGCTCCCAACGCTCCCGCCGCCACGCTCAAGCGGCGCGGCATTCCGAACGAGCCGGGTGAGTGGGACTGCGAGCTGGTCTGCGCCTGATCTGAGTCCCGAATCGCGGGTTCGCCCCGCGTATACCCCCGGAGCACCCCACCGGACCCGTCGCGGGTCCGGTGATGGTGACTCCGGGGGTTTTTCAGTCTGCAATCCTTCAGTCGTAGGTCTTCAGTCGAACCAAGACTAAGCTGAAGACTGTAGTAGACTGAAGACCGTAGACTTCTTTCTTCGGGTTCTCTTTGGTATTATCGTTACCGTACACCCTCAGAGAATGCGATTTGGCGTTGCCCCGGCTCGAAGATCCGTCCATCCCGCTGCTCAGCCCCGCGCGTGACCTGCTGCGGAGGTTCGCTGCGGCGTGGGTGAGCGCGGCGGTGAAGGGGCTGCCGGGAGCCGCGGATGACGGGGGCGGTGTGGGGGTCCTGGTCGTGGAGGGGTTCGCGGGGGCGGATTACCCGGCTGGGTCAGCGAGCATGCCCGGCATTACCGGGGCCGCGATGCGCCTGATGGCCCGCGAGCGGACCCGTGCGCTGGTTCGGGCGGTAATGGTCGAAGAGGATCCCGCCAAGGTCGATTGGCTTGCGGAAGTGGTTCGGCAGGTCATGCCCGGCGAGTTGTTGCACCTCGAGGGGGAGTTGAAATCGGGGCTGAACCTGAGGAGCGGGGCTCTCGCGGTGCTGGAGGCGCTCGGCCCCGAGCTTGTCAGGAGCCGCCGGTCGCTCGTGGTTCTGGACCCCTCGACGGCGGGGGCGTTGCCGCTGGGTCTGCTGAAGGAATGGGTGGGCATTCCGGGCGCGGAGCTGCTGCTGCGTTTCCCGTCCGCCGACCTGCGCCGGCTGGGTCGGTACCGCGGCGCGGCGCTCGCCGACCTGCCTCCACACGGGAAGCGAATGGTGGATGGGGTTTCCCGCCTGCTGGGCGATCCGCGCCACGACTGGCTGCATCGGTGGGTTCCAGCGCTGGAGAGAGGATTGGAGGAAGCCCTCGATGCGGTGGCAAACCTCTACGCGGGCCGCTTGCAGCGCGACGGGCTCATCGCCCGGCGGGTGTGTCTCGGCCCGGGTGAGGGAGCCGAGCAGGTCTTTCTCCTCACGCGTGACGCCGCGAGCGGGCTCCTCCTGAACGAGGTGGTACACGGGCTTCGTGGGGAGGGCGTGCTCCCCTGGCCCTCCGCCTCCGCTGGACCGGTTCGCTACGCACCTGCGGAGGAACTCGCGCTTTTCGGCCGTGGAGACGCGCCGGCGTGCGGCTGCGACAGGGTGGTCGACCGCCCGCTGCTGGCGAATTCCCTGGCCGCGCGCTTCGCCGGGAGCGCCGTGCGGCTAGAGGAGATCTTGCTTTGCCATGTCGAGACCGATCTCTTCGCGGAGGACCTGCGCCGGGCATTGCTCGACCTTCGCAGGGATGGCCGAGCGCTCTTCCGCTCGCTCGGCGGTGACGCGGAGATCACCTTCCGGGCGATCGGGGCGCGCGCCATGCATCGTCCTCGATCCGGGAAACGCTCCGCGCGGCCCCAGGACCTCACCCTCGGGCTCGGCTGAGGCCGGGCGACGCGGCCGGTCGTCCGCGCCCTGGTCCTGCAGGCCGTCTCGACGCAGGACGTCGCGGCGCCGACGGCCTGCCCTACCAGCAGAGCGGCAGCTGCTCGACCGCGTAGATGCCTGTGGTCGGCCCGAGCACGGGC
>JAHWJV010000489.1 GCA_019348265.1 Gemmatimonadota bacterium | reverse complement strand
CGATCCCCGTCTATGCGGAGATGGGGAGCGTCAATCCGGTCTTCCTTCTCCCGTCGGCCGTGGAGGCTCGCGGCGAGCTAATCGCGGAGGGGCTGAGCGGCTCGATAACCATGGGGGTGGGCCAGTTCTGCACCAGCCCCGGGCTGGTCCTCGGCGTGGCCGACCGGCACCTGTATCGTCTGGTGGAGCGACTAGGCGAGCGTATGCGGGACGCCCCGGCGGCGGCCATGCTCCACGCCGGCATCTGCTCGGGTTATCGGGCGGGAGTCGATGCGTTCCGCGGCACGGAGGGCGTTCACCTGGTGGCGGAATCCGGCGCCTCGGTCGAGGCCGATGAGAGGAACGGGCGCCCCGCGCTCTTCGCTACCGATGGCCGCACCCTTCGAGAGCAGCCACAGCTCCAGGAGGAGGTGTTCGGGCCGGTGAGCCTGGTGGTAGCGGCGGAAACGCCGGACGAGCTGATCGCGCTGGCCGAGGCTCTCGAGGGGCAGTTGACCGCCAGCGTGCACGGCACGCAGGACGATCTGCTGCGAAACGAGAAGTTGGTCCGGGTCCTCGAGCGGAAAGCGGGGCGTCTGATCTTCAACGGGTTCCCCACGGGCGTGGAAGTGGGACCCGCCATGCACCACGGCGGCCCCTATCCGGCGACCACGGACGCACGATCGACTTCGGTCGGTACCGCCGCGATCCTGCGCTTCGCCCGTCCGGTCGCGTACCAGGCGTTCCCCGAGGCGGCTCTACCCGCGGAGCTCGGGAGCCGCAACGAGCGGGGGATCTGGCGCATGCTCGATGGCGAGTACACCCGCGACGATCTCTCGAATCCACACGAATCATGAGAAGCAGAACCGTATCGCTCGCGCTCGCGTTCGCGGTGCCACTCGCGCTCGATGCCTCGGCTGGCGCGGCGCAGAACCAGAACCCACTCCCCTATCCCGCGGTTGGGAGCATTCAGCCGCGCCACGCCAGGGAGATCGCGGCTTCCCCGTGGTCGGTAGGGGCGGAGACCATGGATCGCGACTACACGATCTATAGGAACTGGCGGCAGTACCTGGGACCTCTCGGGGTGAAGAAGGCGCGGATCCAGGCCGGTTGGGCCAGGACGGAAAAGGAGAGGGGCAAGTACGACTGGGCCTGGCTCGACGAGATCATCCCGGACATCGTCGCGCAGGGTGTCGAGCCGTGGGTGAACCTCAGCTACGGAAACCCGCTCTACGCGAACGGAGGCGGTACGCTGCTCGGCGCAGGGGTGCCCGTATCCGAGGAGGCGCTGAACGCCTGGGAGCGCTGGGTCCGCGCGACGGTCCAGCGGTACGGGAAGTACGTGGACGAGTGGGAGGTCTGGAACGAGCCGTACCCGCGCAACCCTTCCGCCGATTACGCAAACCTGCTCCTGCGCAGCGCCGAGGCGATCCGCGCCGCTCAGCCGCACGCCAGGGTCCTCTCGATGGCGCTCGGTCCGGTAAGTCCGGAGTACGCGGACTCGGTGCTGGCCGTGGTCGCGCAGCGGAACAAGCTCCAGCTCATCGACGAGATCACCTACCATCCGTATTCACGGAACCCCGACCAGCGCTTCGGGATCGCCGCCGCACTCCGCGAGGTGGCCGGCCGCTACGCCCCGCATATCACCATTCGGCAGGGCGAGAACGGAGCTCCCTCCGCCTTCCGGCGCACTAAGGCGCTGAACAACTCCGCGTGGACGGAGCTGTCGCAGGCGAAGTGGGCGCTTCGTCGACTCCTCGGAGACCTTGGCCGGGACATCCCGTCCTCGATCTTCTCGATTGTGGACATGAAGTACCCCGACGAGATGAACATGAAAGGACTGCTGCGCGCGAACGAAGATCTCACCGTGGCGTACGCGAAACCGGCCTACTACGCGGTGCAGAACCTAGCGGCCATCTTCGACGATCGCCTGGAGCGGATTCCCGACTACGGGTACCGGGCCCGCGCCAACCGCACGCTCTCGGTCTTCGGATACCGGGATCGCGCCACCGGCGCGCAGGTGGTCACCGTCTGGTTCGACGACGAGGTCCCGTCGGACGTCAACGACAAGACCCCGCTCGACATCACCTTCGAGGGCGGCCGGTTCACCGACCCGGTCTACGTTGACCTGCGCGAGGGCAGGATCTTCGATATCCCTGACGCGGCGTGGTCGCGCAGCGATGCGGGCGTCACCTTCCGCGGGGTCCCCGTCTACGACTCGCCCGTGCTGATCGCCGAGCGGAGCCAGATCCCCACCTCTCCCTCCCCCGGTAGATAGATGAAAGCCGCCGACAGAAGGCTTGCGTTCGCCCTCTTAATTCTCGCCTCTCCGGCCTCGCTGGCTGCGCAGACGGTGGGGGCGAGCGACGGACGCGCCATCGCCGATGTGGGTCTCGGCATCCCCTTTCCGCTGATCGGGAAGCTCCAGCCCAGGCATGCCCGCGACATCCCGGCGTCCAACTGGTCGATCGGTGGGGAAACGCTGGATCGCGACTATGCGGTCTACGAGAATTACAAGCAGTATCTCGGACCTCTGGGCGCCAAGCAGATCCGACTGCAGGGCGGTTGGGCCAAGACGGAGAAGCAGAAGGGCGTCTACGATTTCGAGTGGCTGGACCGGATCATCACCGATGCCGCGTCGCAGGGAGTGCACCCCTGGATTCAACTCTCGTACGGCAATCCCCTCTACCCGGGGGGCGGCAGCGCGAATCTCCACGGCGGCCTGCCGAGCTCCCAGGAGGCGCTCCAGGCGTGGGACCGATGGGTCCTGGCAATGGTCGAGCGGTACCACCAGCAGCCGGGAGTCGTCTGGGAAATCTGGAACGAACCCGACATCGATTTTTGGCTGGGCACAGCGGAACAATATGCCACGCTGTGGGATGCCGCCAAAACCGCTATCAAGGAAGTGCAGCCGCAAGCTCTTGTCATGAACGGCGGCTTCTCTGAAGTCAAGCGACGCCCCGACTTCATCCCGACCTGGCAGAAAACGAGCAAGCAGAAAG
>JAHWJV010000488.1 GCA_019348265.1 Gemmatimonadota bacterium | reverse complement strand
CCGGGCGGCGGTGCCGGCTAATCCGACGACGATGCAGGTCATCGCCGCGGCCGTGTCGAGGCTGGCCGCGGTGGGCACGGGAGACATCGATTTCAGGCGCATCTTCGCGCAGGCGCCGACGGCGGGTCTGGAGCACTACTTCGTGGAGAACGACGCCGCGGCGGCCAACGGCGCTTCCTCTCTCGCCGACATCGAGACGAGCTACCGCAACCTGACGCAGCTGCTGGGATGATGGTGTGAGATGGAGCCGTAGCGCGCTAGTGCGTGCGCGGCGGAGGGATTATCCTTCCCCGCGACCGATCGCCGCGCAGCGCGCACAACGTTCTCAACGTTTCGGAGAGGTACAAATGAACCGACGCGACTTTCTCGCCGCCTCCGCGGCGGCGGGCCTCGTCCCTCTGACCCAGCCTCATGCGCTCGCGCAGGGGCAGAGCCGGGTGCGCCAGTACTTCGAGCTGCGCCGCTACCACCTGCTCCCCGGCGCGAAGCAGCGGGCGTTCACGACCTTCGTCGGAGACGTCGCCATCCCGGCGATGAATCGGGCGGGCGTGGGGCCGATCGGCGCCTTCACGGTCACCTACGGCGACAACGCGCCCTCTCTGATCCTCCTGCTGGCCCACAACTCGTTGGAATCGGTCGTCGGGCTGCGTGAGCGCCTCGCCGCCGACGCTGAGTACAACCGGGCGGGCGCGGCCGTGCTCGACGCCCCGCTTTCCGATCCCGCGTTCGTTCGGGTCGAGAGCTCGCTGATGCGCGCGTTCGAGGAGATGCCGACGGTCGAGCCGGCGCCGGGCGTGGCGGCGCGCTCCCCCCGGATATACGAGCTGCGCACTTATGAGAGCCACGGTGATCCGGCCGCCATCCTGAAGATGAAGATGTTCAATGCCGGCGGCGAGATCGCGATCTTCCGCAAGACGGGGCTGCGGCCGGTCTTCTTCGGGGAAACGGTGATCGGCGACAGGATCCCGAACCTCACCTATATGCTCACCTTCCCGGACATGGCGGCCCGGGATGCCGCGTGGGCGACCTTCATAGCCGATCCCGACTGGAAAACGCTGTCGGCCGACCCGCAGTATCGGGAGACGGTCTCCTCGATCTCCGACATCATCCTCCGGCCCACGGCGTTCTCGCAGGTCTGAGACGGCGGATTCGCCGGCGCGGATCAGCAACGAAAGCCCTACCGGCCAGAGCGCTGTTAGGGCGTTTCACATTTTCGGCCGGGCGGTCACGGCCGCTGCCTGCGGGCCAGCGCCACCCAGTCGCGCCCGTCCGCCGCTGGGGGGGAGCCGATGGAGACCATCGCTGGCGAAGCCGCCGCGGAAACGGCGCCGATGCTCCCGGCCCGGAGGGCCCCACCGTTGCGCGGGTCGAACCAGGCGACCTGGTAGGTCGCCTGCCCCCCCTCCAGCCGAAGGGTTGTGTCGCCGCCCCGGACGGAATACACGGCGTAGACCTCGCCCGGCCGGGCGAACACGTAGTTGCCGGGCTGAGAAGCCGGGTGCTGCGCGGTCATCTCCCAGAACGGCAGATGATCGCGGAAGAAGCCCAACGCGTGCCGCGCCTGGTCCCAGAACGCGTCGCGGCTCCGCAGATCCTCAGCGTTCAGATCGTTCTGCGGGTACTGGTAGCCGAAGTAGAGCTCCACGCCCGCCCCTCCCGCCATCAGATTTCCCCAGAGCGCGTGCTGCCGCACCGCATCGTGGTTGTTCCCCACGCCGTCGGGGGTGACGCCGGTGTTCGCGTTCCCCTGCTCGTCGTTCGCCACCACCCACTTCCGCCCGGCGGAGCGCGAGGCTTCCACCCACCGGCGTGTATGCTCGTACACGTCCGCGAGCTGCGTCTGGAGCGATACACCGGTCAGGGCGGTGCCGGGCCCGAGCAGAGGCTCGTAGACGCCCACCTGGTCCTGCAGTCCAGGATGGGTGTGGACGACGATGTGGTGATCGTACGGATCGAGCTCCCGGATGTACTCGGCGTACGCCTTCAGCCTGACCTGCGTCCGGTCGTCGAGCACCTTCCAGATGTCGTTCTCCTCGCCGAGGTTCCAGTTCAGGGCGAGGTGGTGACCGAAGCGGGCGATCAGCTCGCGGTAGTACAGCCGCCGCTCCGTGCCGAGGTTCCCACCGTCGAGCAGGAGATCGTTCTCGGTCTCCTGCGTCTTGAAGTGCAGGTACAGACCGAGGCTATCGGCGTGGCCGAAGACCCTCTCCCACTGCGCGAGCTTGGAGACGTCGTAGCGGTCGCGAACGTCCGGCGCGACCCAGGGCCACACGTTCTTGCCGTCACCATCCACGTTCATCGTCAGGAAGGAGAAGACGTTCATCCCCTCCGACGCCAGATAGTTCAGCGCGCCGATCAGCCCCTTCCCCTTGCCGCCGCGCCAGGTCGGGTCGCCGGCTCTCCAGTCGCCCAGGTGAGCCTGGTAGGTCTTCAGAGTCTGAGTGCCGCCATGAACGCGGGTGCCGTCGAAGTCGGCGAAGGCGAGCAGCGTCTCCGGGCTGTCCGTACCAGCCTTGAGGAACCACTCGCCGCCATCGAAGCGGAGGTAGTGCTCCCCCACGTACCGCAGCATCCCCTTCGCTCGAAGATCGCGCCCGGACTTGTCCGTCTCGGCGACGGTGAAGGAGCCGGTGGCGCCGTCGAAGGAGGCCGGCGTTCCCGCTTCGGCTTCCGCGCGAGTCGCGACGTCTGCCCCCTGCCGGAAGGAGGCGCGGTAGGTCCACGCGCCCGTCGTGGGCGGTACGAAGTGAACGCGCCACTTCGTCCCGCCGGTCGCGCCTGTCTCAGCCGCTTCGCCGTCGGCCGCGAAGTATCCCGGCACCCGGATCATCTCGCCGGTGGGAGCGTGCACGAAGGTCACGTCGAGCCGGTACTCGCGGAACGGGTTGCGGGCGTCCGCCTCGTCGGCCGCGGGCCCGTCGAAGGTGAGGGTGAGCGCGTGCCAGCGTTTGAGCTCACCCGCGAGCACACCGGGCGAGACCGTGCGGGCCTCCGG
>JAHWJV010000487.1 GCA_019348265.1 Gemmatimonadota bacterium | reverse complement strand
CGCTCGATCGCGAGCAGCTTCCGGAGCCGTGGACCCGGTTTGGCGGGGGCACGCCCCCGCCCGCCGGAAGCAGCCGCGCGAGCCACTACCGCGGGCGGCGCTCCTGGATCCGCGCCGACTTGCCGCGCCGGTCGCGAAGGTAGTACAGCTTCGCGCGCCGTACCCGACCCATCCGCACCACCGTGATCGAGTCGATAGATGGGGAGTGAAAGGGGAAGATGCGCTCGACGCCGACACCGCCGGACACCTTGCGGACGGTGAAGGTCTCCGCGATCCCGCCGTGCTTGCGCGCGATGCAGACGCCCTCGAACGCCTGCAGCCGCTCCTTGTCACCCTCGCGAACGCGGACGCTGACGCGCAGCGTGTCGCCCGGACGGAAATCCGGGCGATCGTCCTTGAGGTATTCCTGTTGAGTCTCGATAAACGGGTGCATGGCAGTTGCCTTAGTGTTGAGTGTGAACGTGCTATAGAGAGTCAGGGAACAAGGAATAGGAACAGGGAATAGCGGGAAACTCCGCTCGTCGACTGTTCTCTCTCCCGCCTCAATCTTTCTGTTCCCTGTTCCCTGTTCCTTGTTCCCTGAGATGTTCCGCCCACAGATCCGGGCGCCGCTCGCGCGTCAGGCGCTCGGCCTGCTCGCGTCGCCAGTTGGCGATCTTCGCGTGGTCTCCGGTCAGCAGCACCGGGGGGACCTCCATTCCGCGGAACTCCGCGGGCCGGGTATACGAGGGCGGGCTCAGCAGCCCCTCGTAGAAAGAATCGGTCGATGCGCTCTCGTGATCCGAGATTGCTCCCGGAAGCAGCCGCACCACCGCGTCCACGATCGCCAGCGCCGGGATCTCGCCTCCGGAGAGGATGAAGTCGCCGAGCGCCACCTCCTCCGCCTCTAGGCCATCCGCCACGCGCTGATCGATATCCTTGTAGTGCCCGCAGAGAAGAGTGATCTCCTCTTCCAGCGAGAGGCGTACGGCGTCCGCGTGTGCGAACGGTCTCCCCCGCGCGGACATTACCAGCACCCGCCCGGCCGGCCACTCGCCGCCCTCCGGAGCGAGGCTACGCACCGCCTCGAAGAACGGCGCCGGCTTCAGCACCATCCCCGCCCCCCCTCCATACGGATAATCGTCCACCGTCCGGTGGCGGTCGTGGGTGAAGGCGCGCAGGTCGATCAGGCGGTACTCCACCAGCCCGGCCTCCGCCGCCCTCCCCGGGATGCTCAACCCCAGCGGCTCCCGAAAAAATTCCGGGAAAAGGGTGACGATGTTGATGATCATGGCTATCCGCTATCGGCTATCGGCTATCGGTTTTCAGCTCTGGATCTACCCGCTGCTCGACTCCTGAAGTCCGTAGGACCGATAGCCGATAGCTGATAGCCGATAGCCCCTACAAATCCAACAACCCCTCCGGCGGCTCGATAACGATGCGCCGCCCGGCGCGGTCGATCTCGCGGACGAGATCCTTCACGAACGGGATCAGCGCGTCGCTCGTCCTCGGACGCTGGACGACCAGCAGCTCCCCGCCAGGGGTCTCCATGATCCCCCGGACCGTCCCGACCCGCGCTTCGGCGTGGAAGACTTCCATCCCGCGCAGATCGCGGTAGTGGATCTCCTCCGCCGCCGGAGGAGCCGCTTCGTTGGCCGGCATCAGCAAGGAGTGGCCGCGCAGTCGGTCCAGCTCCGGCGTGCGTCCGGCGTGCTCCACCAGCTTGAGAAGCATGCCGTCCTTCTGCGGGCGTGCCCGCTCCACCGTCAGCGTCCCCCCTACCGGCCGGCCTTCCGCGTCGCCGAGCCAGAGGATGCGCCCGGCCCGAAACACCGCCTTCGGCCGGTCGGTCTCCAGCGCTACGAACAGCTCGCCCTTGATCCCGTGTGGACGCCGCACCGTGGCGACGACCAGGTACTCGACTCCGTCCGGCACGGTCTGCGAGCCGTCTCCGGCTGGCATCGGAGTACCTTACTCCGGCTTGTCCGCTTCGGGGGCGTCGGTCGTCGACTCGCCGCCGCCAGCCTCGGCCGGCGAGTCCTCGGCGTCCTCGCCGGTCACGCGGTGGCGGACTTCCTCGACGGCGCCGGCGACCGCGTCCTGCACGGTCTCCACCGCCGATCCGACCGCGCCGCCGACAGTTTCCACCGCCGACCCGACCGCGTCCTGCACCGTCTCCCGAGCGGCACCGGCGGCGCTCGCCACCGCGCCAGCCACCTTCGCGGCAGCGCCCGCGGCGCTCCTGGTGGCGCGCTTGGCGGTGGTCTTCACCGTGTCCACCACGCCTTCCACCACCGTCGGAGCGGGCCCGTAGACGCCGGCCTTGCGCAGGAGGGTCTGCACCGTGTCGGTGGGCATCGCGCCCTTGCCGAGCCAGAGCAGCGTCCGCTCGCGGTCCACGACCAGGGTCAACGGCTCGGTCCGCGGGTTGTAGTGCCCGAGGTTCGCGACGAAGCGCCCGTCGCGCGGCGACGAGCTCTCGGCGACGACGATGCGGTACGTCGGGGCCTTCTTCCGCCCCATGCGGCGGAGTCGAATCTTCAGTGCCATCGAATCTCCTGATCGATTGACGGTGGCGTCCAGCGCTCGGGCGACCGGAAGTGGTCGCTCTGTCGGCCGCGGACGATCTGAACTGCAGGGAACAGGGAACAGGGAAGAGGGGGAAACCCCGCTCCGCCAGCGACCCTGTCTTTGAATCAATCTTGCTCTTCCCTCTTCCCTCTTCCCTCTTCCCTATCCCCTCCCAAAAGGCATCCCGCCCCCGAACGGCATCTTCGGCATCCCGCGGGGCATCATGCCCTGCAGGTTCTTCATCTGCTTCATGAACTTCTGCATCTCCTTGAACTGCTCCAGGAGACGGTTGATCTCCTGGACCGGGCGCCCGCAGCCGCGGGAGATGCGGGCGCGGCGCGAGCCGTTGAGCAGCTCGGGCTTCTTCCGCTCCTGCTTCGTCATCGAGAGGATGATCGCCTCGATGTGCTTCATGCGCTGGGGGTCGACCTTGATGTTCTTCATCATC
>JAHWJV010000486.1 GCA_019348265.1 Gemmatimonadota bacterium | reverse complement strand
GCAGCCTCGATGGTCTCGCGCACGAGCGAGAGTCCGAGGCCGGACCCCTCCTCGCCAGTGTCGGGATGAACGCGGAAGAAGCGCTCGAAGAGCTTCGCGCGCGATTCCGGCGGCACCCCGAGCCCGTTGTCCCGCACGCGCACGACGATCTCGCACGCTTCGCCGTCCCCTCGCACTTCCCCCTCCACCCGTGCCCAGCAGTCGGGGTGAGCGGGGTGGTGGTATTTTACCGCATTGGTGAGGTAGTTCGAGAGCGCGAGCTCCACCGCCGCGGCGGGGACCTCCACCCAGGGACGGTCGGAGGCGAGCTCTACCTTCACACCGCGCGCCCTGGCGAAGTCGCGCAGACGGCGCCGCACCTCGGCCGCGGCATCCGGGAGCAGGGTGTTCCGCGTGGGCCCGGAGTCCGAGTCGAGCTTCGACAGCTCGAGCAGGCTGTTCAGCGTCTCCCCCATCGCTGCGACGTTGCTCGCCGCGATCGTCAGGAACCGGGCTCGCTGAGCCTCGTCTTCGGCCACCCACGCCTCCTGCAGCATGGAGATCGCACCGCCCGCCGCGCCGAGCCGGTTCTTCAGCTCGTGCGAGACCGCGCGGTTGAAGCGGCGCAGCTGCTCTTCACGCTCGCGCGTCCTGTCCTCCGTGAGCCGCAGGTAGTTATCCGTGGTGAACTGCTGGATCACCGCGATCGCGCGGAAGATCCGCTGGGCGCAGGCGAACAGCTCCCCCCGAGAGCAGGGCTCGTCCACCTTTTCGACCTCCCGGACCAGGTAGCTGAAGAGCACCCCGCCCAGGATCTCGTATTCCCACAGGATCTGGTGCGCGCTGGACCCCTGGTCGTACCGCAGCTCGCCCAGCTCCATCGCCTTGGCAATGACGGGTACGTCCGCGGTGATCTCTTCGACTGGGTCCTCGAGGTACGAGGCGATCCCGTCGATCAGAAGCGGGACGTGGTCCAGCAGGTCGTCGGTTGGGAAGATCTGGTGCCGGGAGATGGCTACGCGCTGCGCGATCCGGTCGAGCCACCGAGTCACCAGCTCTTCGCGATCCGCGCGCAGCCGGTGCGCGAGGATGGAGGCGAGCGGACAGTCTGGCGACGGGCTCATCGAATGACGGCGTGGCAGCGAGCGGAAGCAGATACATCAGGGGAAGCACAGGGAGGGGCAAGGAGCAGGCCACCCACCGGCACGGAAGAGGGATAGGGAACACGGAACAGCGAGATGGGCAAAGCGGAGCGAGGAGGTGCCGAAGCTAGAGAAGCCCCAACACCGCCCCGGCGAGGATCAGCCAGGCCGCGTTGACCCGGTAACGGACCAGAAGAAGGGCGCTGACCAGCGCGATCGCGATCGTCAGGCCGTCGACCAGCGCGGACCGGGCGAGCTCGACGGTGACGTACGCCATCAGCGCGAGCGAGGCGACGGTGACACCGTCCAGCGCCGCGCGCGCCGGGGCCGAAGTCCTCACCCAGCGGAGCAGCCGGCCGCTCAGCGCTACGAAGAGGAAAGACGGGAGGAAGATTCCCAGGGTCGCGGCCAAGGCGCCCGGCGCGCCCGCCGCCAGGTACCCCACGAAGGTGGCGGTCGTGAAGACCGGACCGGGAGTGATCTGCCCGATCGCAACCGCGTCGAGGAGCTGCCGCTCGGTCAGCCAGCCGAGACGGTCCACCAGCTCGCTCTGCAGAAAGGCGAGAAGCACGTACCCGCTCCCGAAGAGCACCGAGCCGATCTTCAGGAAAGCGCCGAAGAGGCCCAGCGGTGTGACGGGCGCCGCAGCGGCCGGCACCAGGAACGCGAGCGCCGCGAGACCCGCCACCCCACCCCGGTCGCGGCTCGGCCGAATTTCCACCGCGCCGCAGATCAGCCCCGCGACGAGCAGTACCGTCAGCTCCTGCGCGCCGAGCGCCAGCGCGACCAGAGACGCGGCAGCTATCACGGCCAACCAGCCGCTCTTCACGGCCGTGCGACCCAGCGACCAGAGTGCCTGCAGCACCACCGCGATCACCACTGGCTTCACCCCGTAGAGCACCCCCTCCGCGGCCGGCATCGTCCCGAACCGCACGTAGCCCCACGCCACCACAGAAACGATCAGCGCCGCCGGCACGATGAAGCACGCCCCCGCCACGATCAGCCCTCGCCACCCCGCGCGCTCCTGCCCGACGTGGATCGCCAGCTCCGTAGAGGTCGGCCCCGGCAGCAGATGGGAGGCCGCCAGGTACTCGAGGAACTGCGCCTCCGTCAGCCATCCCCGCCGCTCCACCACCTCCTGCCGCATCAGCGCCACGTGCGCCGCCGGCCCCCCGAAGCCGATCACGCCGAGCTTCAGGAATACGCGGGCAAGCTCGAACAGCATAGGGAATAGGGAACAGGGAAGAGGGAACGGCGAGACTAACAAAGCAGAGGGGCCGACATCTCGCTAGATGTCGGCCCCGGGCGCGGTGCAGGCTCTTCCCTCGTTCGCAAATCCCGCTGTTCCCTGTTTCCTATTCCCTATCAGTCCGCGTTCGCCGCGAGCACTCGGCCTGGCTGAGGGGCGAATGCGGTCTGGACCGACTTGCCGACGCCGAGGCCGTCGAGGCCGAGCAGCCAGAGAGCGGTGACCGCGGTGTCCATGGTGCGGATCCCGTCGCCGAGATCCACGCCGCGGCGCACTCCCTTGCCCCAGGTGATCCAGGGGATGGTGACGTCGCGGACGTCGTTGCTGCCGTGGCCCCAGCCGTGTCCACCGTGATCCGCCGTCACGATCACGGTGTAGTTCCCGGCGCCGTACGCCCGGTCCGCGGCCGCAAGCACCCGCGCCACCGCCCGGTCCGACTTGCGGACGGCGCTCCCGTAGAAGGTGCTCATCCAGCTGAACTTGTGACCAGCGTAGTCCGGCTCACCTATGTGGACGAACATCAGGTTCGGGCGCTCGGTCGCCAGGTACCGCTCGACGCTGCTCACGGTCTCATCCGCGCTCCACTTCTCGTCACCCTGCGGCGCCTGGCTGTGGTCCAGCGTGTTCGGCACTTCGAGG
>JAHWJV010000485.1 GCA_019348265.1 Gemmatimonadota bacterium | reverse complement strand
CCCCCATTCCCGCAGACCTCGGGATTTGAGCGGAACAGGGAACAGGGAACAGCAAGACGAGGGGGCCGGCATCCATACATGTCGGCCCCTCGCTTCGGTTTCCCGCTGTTCCCTGTTCCCTGTTCCCTGTTCCCTATACCGCCAAAAGCTCGTCGGCGTTCTCCTCGCTGGGAGCCAGCGTGTCCATGAACGAGCTGACGGAGAACACCGCGTTTCCGGCACCGGGCGGACCGTACCCGGGCGGCGGCCGGTGTCCGTACTTCTCCATGGTCTCGCGGTAGACACCGAGAAGCCGCACGTGATACTCGAGCGGCGCACCTTCCGGGTTCGCCTTACCGAGCGGCGTGGTCGGCTCCGGGCACCAGGTCGTGAAGCGCGGGGTCACCCCTCGCGACATGAAGAAGTCCAGCCCCTCCGCCGTGGAGGCGATCGCCTCGTCGATGGAGGTGAAGCCGTAGGGCTGAGCCATCTCGACACCGGCGACGAAGTTAGGGATCACGTAGCGGGCGCCGAAGATCTCACGCGCGTCCAGGATCCGGCGGTGCCACTCCTCGCGGCCGACGTAACGTTCCTTCCCCGGCGAGATGATCTTGAAGAGCCGCTCGTCCCAGACTTCGTAGTTGGGGTGGTAGATGCGGATACCGTGATCGTGGAAGATCTTCGCCTCCTCCTTCGGTAGCGCCTGCGCCACGACCTTCCCGATCCAGCGGCCGGGAAACGCCTCCTCGATTGCCCGCGAGTAGCGGCCGTAGAACTCCGCCTCCGCCAGCCCATCCACCTTCGACGTAACGCTCCCGCCGGTGAGCGTGTAGGCGTGCGACACCCCCGCCGTGTCGTAGCGGTCGATGATCGCTAGCGCCTCGAGCACCTCCTCGACCGGCTTCACTCCCGTGTATGGTCGACCCTGCTGCTTGTGCTGGCGCCAGTTGTGGTTGATGTCGCAGAACTGGCACTCCTCCTTCGCCCCGAAATACTGACAGAGCCGGAGAACGGTAAGGTAGATGAGGTAGCCCCACTGGATGGTGGGCGCGATCTCCATCACCGACTTGCCGTTTTCGAGCCGATGCCGGTAGTACTCGGGCATCGGCGGGAAGGCGACGTCCGCGAGTAGCTGATCCTCCAGCCAGAGGCCCAGCGTTCCGCTTCCGTCCCGCGAGACGGAGTACGGCGAGTCGGGGTTCAGCCGCACCGAGACGATGGTGCGGCGCAGACCGAGGGCGCCGCCGGTGAGGGCGATCTCCTCGGGCGGGCGACGAGTGGCGGCCTCTCCGAGCTCGGGAAGTGTCTTGTGGTCGAAGGAAAAGATGAAGTACGATTTCGGCTTCACCTCCCCGTCGTCGCCCTCGGTCAGAGCGGAGCGATGGAAGGAGATGCCGGTGCGCAGCAGGTCCTCTTTCAGCACCGCCTCCCCGGGTACTTCGGGGAAGCGCGCGATCAGGTCTTCGAGTAGGTCGGTGCGAGTGCTCATCGGTTGCTCGATTCGAGGAACGACCCCGAAAGTTACCGCTGAAGCACCCGTAGGGGAACGGCTGGCCGTGTCACGGCTGGTCCGCAGCGCGGCGGAGCCGGTCGCGGATGCCGGCCCATTCGGGAGCGTCAGGCACCGCGTCCATGAGGATGAGATCGCAGCCGAGGTCGTCCATCTGGTGGAGCGCCGCGTAGAGGACGCGCGCGTACCCCGCCGGGTCGGTCGGCATCCGAACGACCCGCGCGCCGGGCGGGTCTGGCGCCAACCTCAGCACTGCTCCAACGCGAAGGCCGCGCGACGTCGCCTCGGCCGCCGTCGTCGTGAGCGCAGGCACATCGCCGCGGGCGAACAGGTGCAGGCGCGCGCGCGGCGAGTAGTGCCGCTTCACCATGCCCGGGCCGAGCCGCGGCTCCTCTCCCTCACCCTCTGCTCCCAGGGCCAGCTCCCCCGCCACCGCTTCAATGTCGGAGCGGGCGATGGAGCCGTGCCTGAGCAGCGTGGGAACGGGTCCGGACAGGTCGATCACCGTCGACTCGATCCCCACGCTGGTGGGGCCGCCGTCCAGGATCAGGTCGACCCGGCCGCCGAGCGCCTTCTGGACATGGAGAGCCGTGGTCGGTGAGAGCTCGGTGAAGCGGTTCGCGCTCGGCGCCGCGACGGGCACTCCCGCTGCCTCGATGAGGCCGCGCGCCACCGGGTGCGCCGGCGCGCGGATCGCGACCGCCGGAAGCCCGGCGGTGAGGACGTCTGGCACGTCCACGCGCTTCGCTACGACCAGCGTCAGCGGACCGGGCCAGAAGCGCTCGGCGAGCCGCTCCGCCACCGCGGGCCAGCGCACCGCGAGCGCCCGTGCCGCGTCCACGTCTATGACATGCGCGATCAGCGGGTTGAAGGACGGCCGTCCCTTGGCCGCGAAGATCCGGCGGACGGCAGCGTCGTCCAGCGCGTTGCCCCCGAGGCCGTAGACCGTCTCCGTGGGAAACGCCACCAGTCCCCCGCGGCGTATGATCTTCCCGGCCTCGGCCAGCACCTCTCCCGAAGGCCGGGCGGGGTCCACCTCAACCGTGCGCACGGCTCCACCCGCACGGGTGCATGAACCGAGCAATCCCGCGCGGCCGCGCCATTTTTCGCGCGTCCCGCGGGAGGGGACGCAGCGGCGTCCGGACCGGAGCAGAAAAGGTCTGCTTCTTGCGCATTTGGGTAGACGCGGCGGAGACCGGATCGGCGATTGGAATGGCTCGCCTTATGCGAATAGGCGGGGAGCGGCGGCAGCGTCGGAAACCCATGGAGCTCACTCGTTGAACAGCGCCCGGGGGGGCGGCTGGAGGTAACTATGTTCTGGTTGTTCGTGACCGTTCTGTGGGCAGCGATGCTGCTATCCCCGTTCGTCCTGCTGTACCTCTTCCTGCCGTCCGGGCGGGCGTGCCCCCGGTGTGCGACCGAAACCGTCTCGATCCGTTCCCGAGTGCTCGCGCCAGCGCGTCGCGTCGCGTGTCTCCGCTGGTGCATGGCGTGCGGCTGGGAAGGCCTGGCCCGAACGGCCGTGCTCCGTCGCCCC
>JAHWJV010000484.1 GCA_019348265.1 Gemmatimonadota bacterium | reverse complement strand
GAGGTAGGCCTCCGCGTCCGCCTTGAGCTTCTGGAGGATCATCGCGGAGAGCTCCGGCGGGGTGTACTGCTTGCCGCCCGCGTCCACGCGCACGTCGCCGCCGGGGCCGGCGGTGACCTGGTAGGGCACGATCGACTCCTCCTCGCGCACCTCGGCCTCCTTGCGGCCCATGAAGCGCTTGATGGAGAAGATGGTGTTCTTCGGATTCGTGATGGCCTGGCGGCGCGCCACCTGCCCCACGAGCCGCTCGCCGTCCTTGGTGAACGCGACCACCGACGGCGTCGTACGCCCGCCCTCCGCGTTCGGAATCACGACCGGATCGCCACCCTCCATCACCGAGACCACGGAGTTGGTGGTGCCGAGGTCGATCCCAATGACCTTCGCCATGGGTGCTCCTTGCATCGTTGTGAGTGTTCCGATCCGCCCCAGTCGAAGGCGGATGCGAGTCCCTCCGGGTGCAACGCACGTGCCGCCTATAAACCTGTCATTTCAGCACTGGAGCGCCATTCTGGCATCCGGAAAGGTGCGGGAGTGCGAGAAGCGGCTCGCCAGTTTACTTTCGCACTTTCGCACTTTCGCACTCTCGCACACGCATCCATGCACGAGACCACCGCGTACCTTCGAGAACGCTTCACCCCCGCGCCCGGCGTGATCCTGATCCTGGGGTCGGGGTTGGGGGGGATGGCGGACGAGATCGTGGACCCGGTGGCGATCCCGTACGAGCAGGTTCCCGGCTTTCCGCGCTCCACGGTGGTGGGGCACGCCGGCCGTCTGGTCGCCGGGATCGTGAACGGGGTGGAAGTGGTGGCGATGCAGGGCCGCTTCCATCTGTACGAGGGATGGGACCCTTCGGTCGTGGCGCTCCCGATCCGTGCCCTGGCAGCGCTCGGGGCCGGGGCGCTGGTGGTGAGCAACGCCGCGGGAGGGCTGCGGCCCGGCTTTCAGGCCGGAGACCTCATGCTGATCTCCGACCACCTCAACCTGATGGGGAAGAACCCGCTCGTCGGCCCCGTCGCCGTTGGCGAAGAGCGCTTTCCCGACATGACCGCGCCCTACGACGCCGAGTTCAGGAAAATCGCCGCGGACGTGGCGCAGGAGGAGCAGATCCCGCTGCAGGAGGGGGTCTATGCCGCGGTGCTCGGCCCGAGCTATGAGACCCCCGCCGAGATCCGCATGCTGCGTCTGCTGGGTGCGGACGCGGTCGGGATGTCCACCGTCCCCGAAGTGATCGTCGCCCGCGCGCTCGGGCTCCGAGTGCTCGGCATCTCTCTGATCTCGAACCTCGCCGCGGGGATCTCGCCCGTTCCCCTCTCGCACGCCGAGGTGATGGAGGCCGGGGCGCGGGTGCAGGAACCCTTCGGGCGACTGATACGCAAGCTTTTACCGCGCATCGCTTCTACCAATCTTGCCAGCGAAGCGTGAGAAGAGCAGGGAAGAGCGGATGGGGTACCCGGGCGATCGGTCGCCGTCTCGGTTCACCCTTCCCTCTTCCCTCTTTCCCTATCCTGCGATTCCCCCGTTCCGTACAAAATGGTTGAGCGGCCCGTGGCCGCTTCCCAATCCAGGGGCGGCGAGGAGGGCGCGGTTGACGAAATCGAGGGCGTCCTCGACGGCGCGGAGCAGGGGCCGGCCGTGGGCGAGGCCAGCCGCGATGGCGGCGGACAGCGTGCAGCCGGTGCCATGGGTGCTGGTCGTCGGGATCCTGCGGCGGCGCCACTCGTGCCACTCGCTGCCGTCGAAGAGGATGTCGACCAGCTCGTCGGAGGCGAGATGTCCACCCTTCAGGAGCGCGGCCCCCGCACCTCGCTCGACCAGCACGCGTGCAGCGCGGCGCATCTGTTCCGGCGTCCGCACCGGAAAGCCGGCCAGGATGGTCGCCTCGTCGAGGTTCGGGGTCACCACGGCGGCAGAGGGCACGAGCAGCTCCACGATCACCCTCACGGCGTCCTCCTCCAGCAGCCGATCTCCGCTGGTCGCGACCATGACGGGGTCGAGCACGTAATTCCGCAACCCGAGATCGGTGATGGCGGCGCCCACGGAGCGGACCAGCTCGGCGGTCGCGAGCATTCCCGTCTTGAACGCCGCCGGACGCAGGTCCGACGCGACCGCGGCGATCTGGGCGCGGACCGTCTCGACGGGGATCGGGTGCACGCCGGTGACGCCGAGGGTGTTCTGGACGGTAACCGCCGTGATCGCGGTGGTTCCGAACACGCCGAACGCCTGGAAGGTCTTGAGGTCCGCCTGGATACCGGCGCCGCCGCCCGAGTCCGAGCCGGCGATCGTGAGCGCGAGGGGCAGCCTCACCGCGCCGCGTCCGGCGCCGGCGGCAGCGCCGCGATCAGTCGAAGGAAGGCGGGGTAGGAAGAAAACCTCAGGCTCGGGACCTCCGCCACGGTACGCACCGCTCCGGGGGCGCCGCGAATCACCGCCTCCGTTTGCACGATCCGGCTCGCGGTGAGCGGGTGGCTGGAGAACCAGGCGGAGGAGACGGTGGTGGAGTCCGCCTGCTCCACCGTCAGCAGGCTCTGCAGGAGCGAGAGCATCCCGCGGGGATCGACGCCCGCGCGCACCAGGTACTGTACCGCGAGCTTGTCCGCCTCCTGCTCGTCGTTGCGCGAGTGCGACGCCGACCACACCGCGCCGCCGATGTCCAGCGCCTCCTGGTTCAGGAGCGGCTCCCGGTCGAGGATCACCTTGTACAGGATGCCGGACATCGAGCGCGTCCTCATCTGCCGCTGCATCGTCTCGGCCCCGTGCCGCGCCGCCACGTGGCCGATCTCGTGCGCCAGCACCCCCGCCAACTCGGAGACGTTGCGCGTGCGCTCAATGAGGCCGCGGTTCACGTAGATGTGCCCGCCGGGGAGGGCGAAGGCGTTGACCCCTTCCGTGTCCACGATGTAGAAGCGGTACGGGACGTCGGGCCGCGCGCTGTGCCGCGCGATCATCCGCCCCAGGTCGTTGACGTACAGCGTCAGCGGCGCATCCTGCACCAGCGGGACGTGCGTGTTGATCTGCGCGGCGATCTGGTC
>JAHWJV010000483.1 GCA_019348265.1 Gemmatimonadota bacterium | reverse complement strand
GATCGGAACGTCGCCGTGGGCGCCGCGCGTGGTGCTCCGAACCTCCCAGCGCACCTCAGGCACATTCGCCGGTACCCGCCCGTACACCTCCCGGTCGAAGAGCTCGACGATCTCCGGCCGACGCTGTGTCCACCATTGCTCCGCCGTGGTCACGCGCTCGCGCCCGAGCGTCAGCAGCGGATCCGGGAGGTGCGGGTACGGGTTCGCCCGGGATTCGTCGTAGTTCGCGGCATTCGGCGCCTGCGGATTGCTGCCGTTCGCGCCCTGCCGGAGGGAGGTGATCCCCAGCAGCCGCATGGTGCGCTGGTGGTCCTGCTGCGCCGTGAGCTCCACGGGCCCCGGCGCGGCAGATCGGGCGGCCTGTTGCGCCCGCACCTCGACCGCGGCCGAAAGCGCGAGGGCGCTCATGGCTAGCGCGGGCCAGGTGGAGCGTGCCAGAAGAGCAGGCATGACGACCGTGCGCTGGGGGAGCAGGACGACGAGCGGAGCGGGAGCGTTGCAGGGTTACGGATGACCGGACCACACCGCCCAACCGCGCTCACAATCGTGCCCTGTACGCACGATAGCAAGTCTCCATCTGAGCATCCGAGATCACCCGCGGATTCAGCTTCCAGCCCGGCGAGTAAACTCGCGGCAACCCAAACCAGAACTCGGCCTTCGCCGACGGTACGCTCGCGGGCTGGGTAGCCGGGTGACGGCAGCCCGCGAAGGCGGGCTTCGGGTTCCTCGTTGCCGCGACTTCAGTCGCCGGGCTCGGGGTCAGGTCACCCCGTTCCGTTCCGCCGGACGCCAGGCCTCACCGGGATCCGTTCGCTTCGCTTCGGAATGACAAAAGGGGCTCGCACTGGGGGCGAGCGCCGCGCACTCCTCTTCCCTCTTCCCTCTTCCCTGCCGTTTCCGCTGTCCCCTGTCCCCTGTTCCCTGTTCCCTGTTCCCTAGTGAATCCGGAAGTTCCCGCTCGCATGCAGCATCGCCATGAACTGCAGCAGTCCGTTGTAGTAGCGCCAGCGCCCGCGCGGCGGCTCCAGGCTCCAGAGCGCCTCCACGAACCGCCAGGCACGCGGGTGCGTAGCGGCGAGGGATGCCGCGCCGTTGGAGGCGATGAGGCCGGAGGACTGCTCGCGTGCCAGCGGAGCGCCGGCGACGGTGTACTGGTTGGCGTACGTGGTCATCCCCTGCGACTCGAAGAACGCCTGCAGTCGGTCGGTGAGCACCTTCTCGTTCGCGTCGGCGGCCCACCAGGCGTAGTCGACGGCCCAGTTCACGGCAGTGCGGTGGGCGTCGAAGCGGAAGTCGCCGTGTCCACCCACGTGACGGGGCGTCCCGTCGAACTCGGAGTAGTCGGGGGTCAGTCCCGTCTCCGGGTGCGCGGCCTGAGCGAAGAGCCGGCGGCTCCGCTGCGCCGCCTCCAGCCAGAAGCGGCGGTCCGCGTCGCGCTGGTCCTTCCAACCCTCCGCCCAGCGCCCCCAGAGCTCGTAGAAGGCGGGGAGATGGTAGGAGGGGTCGGTGAAGGAGGCCGAGCGGCGCAGCGGCACGAACACCACCTGCTTCTGCGTGCGATCGAACATGTTGTAGACGCTATCCACCACCCCGCCGTTCATCTCCTCCTTGTGCAGCATCACGTCGAGGATGGCGTTGGCCTCCGCGACGTAGTCGTAGATCCCGGCGCCCTTCCCCCAGCGGTGACCCGCGAAGAAGAGCGCCGTCGCGAAGTACTCCTCGCCGTCCGACGCGGGGCTCGCGTTGAAGGGGCACCCCGCCGGCGTGCACCGCCACTGGAAGTACCCGGCGCGCGGGCCGGTCCGGTACTGCATGTTGCTCTTCGCCCAGTTCCAGAGGGCGTCGAACTCCGCCTTCCGGTTCATCTGCACCGCGATCATCATCCCGTACGACATCCCCTCCGAGCGGATGTCGTCGTTGCCGATGTCCATGACGTACGCGAGCGGGCCGTGCTCGTTGGCGCCGCTCGGATAGTAGACCCGCCGGTCCGCCCCGGTCCCGAAGAGCGACTGCCAGTACGCCTCCAGCTTCGCCTGGATCGCGGCGCCGGTGAGCCGTGGGTTCCACTCGCGGAAGAGGTTCCGGTTCGACCCGCTCGCGAACGCGCCGACGCTCGGCGGTATCGGTGCGTCCACGCGGGCCTGTGCCGCCACGGGTAGGGCGTGCCCCAGGAGCAGCGCGATCAAAACGGGGAGCCGATGCGTCTTCTTCATCACCAAGGTGCCTGGGAGTCCGCGTTCGCGGATGGATGGGTGCGGTACGAGTATGTCCTTACTACGCCGCGGCCGGAACCTGATCGACCCTCCAGTAGATCCCCTCCGCGCGCTGCATGAGCCTCGCGCCGACGAGCTCCCGCCGAAGCGTCGCAAAATCCGAGTGGACGCGACCGATGATTTCGTTCACCTCTCGCTCGCTGTAGCGCCGGTCTTCCTCGAAGTGGCCGGCGAGCCAGCGAAGCACCACGTCCCGCTTCTTCCGCACGTCCGGGATCTTCGTCAGCCGGCTCTCCACCACGTACGTCCGCAACACCTTCTTCTCCCAGCTGTCCACCTGCCGCGCCGGAGCGAACCCCGCCACTCGCTCGGGCGTGAACAGGTCGCGGCTCAGCTCGCGAAGCGCCTCCGAGTTCACGCGGTACAGGTGCACCGTTCCCTGCGGACGCATCGTCACCAGCTCCGCCTCCGAGAGCTTCGCCAGATGATGCGAGATCGTCGGCTCCTTCAGAGCGAGGATCTCGGCCAGCTCGCCCACGCTGCGCTCCTGGGCCGCGAGCAGCCCGAGCAGCCGCAGCCGCGTCTCGTGCGCCAGTACCTTCAGGTATCCGACCACCTGCTCCAGATCCACGGACACCTCGGCTACCGCAGGCCGTCCGAGGCGGAACTCGCCGACCTATCGCGATGGCTCGTCGAGCGGGCCCTGGAGCACGACGACCCCGCGTTGCTCGTCCGCACGGCCGCCGTTGAACTGAAGCGCAGCCATCTGGACCGGACGTTCCGCCGATGTGGAGCGACGGCTCGCCGGGGCACCGGCAGTCTGACCTCATCC
>JAHWJV010000482.1 GCA_019348265.1 Gemmatimonadota bacterium | reverse complement strand
CAGGTCAACTCCCGTCAGCACAATTTGGCCGACCCGCGAATCACGTGGATCCACGAGGATCGCAGCGAGTTGTCGAGCGCTTCCTTCCAATGCGTTGAAATTGACCACCAGCCGACCCAGCTCATGCAGGATACGATCGATACGATCCGCGTCATTCATAATGGATTCCTTCGGAATAATAGGGCGTCCAAGAGCAGATGAAATTGTGCAGGAGGGTGATCCTGGAAAAGGACCCAGACGACCCCGCAATCGCCGCCTGGCTGGAGCGTTGCGCCCGCGCGTGGGCCGAGATCCAGGAGCGGAAACAGTGAGCACCCGAATCCGCCTCGAGCTCCCGGAGCCTCCGTCGCTGAACCAGATGATCGAGCTGGCGAAGAAGCGCACCCGACGGACGCGCGGCGGCGGCTTCATGAAGCGCTCGCTCCCGATCGTCTACGACCAGCACCTCGAGGCGTACGAGCTCCAGTGCACCGCGGCGATCCGCGAGGCGGGGGTACGCGCGCCGTCGGAGCCGTGGGCGCGGTGGCGCCTCGTCTCGATGCACTTCCGGCTGCACAGCACTCGCGACTGGCTGGAGCTCGCCGCCGGCGCGAAGTGGGCCGTCGACTTCCTGGTCCGCGCTGGTTTCGTGTTGCAGGACAGCCCCCGTGAGATGGAGCGCCCGGAGAGCTGGCCGACCCAGGAGATTAGCCGGAAGGATCGGGGTGTGGTGCTGGTGATTGAGCGCGTCGCTTGAGCCTGCTGTAACATCATTCGTTGACTTGGCACGAATATTCGGGCATTGTTGAGCATGAGCGTTTCCTCTACTTCGCAGCACCCCTTCTACGTCTACCACCTCCGCGACCCTCGCGATGGTGTCGTCTTCTACGTCGGGAAAGGGAAAGGCGGGCGGATGCACTCGCACGCCCGGTCGGCGCGTCGGGGATGGATAGACAACCCGGCAAAGGTGGCTCGGATCCGTGAGATCCACGCGGCCGGCCTTGAGGTCGACTGCTTGAAGGTGCACGAGCACCTCAGTGAGCCGGAGGCGTTCCGGCTTGAGCTCAAGGAGATTGAGTCGATTGGTCTCGGACGTCTAACGAACGTCGCGCCAGGAACGTTGAGCCCCGCTCAGAGCGATCGTATCCGGGCGAGCCTCATGTTCACCCGCCTGACGTCCTTCCCGGAGTGGTGCGCACTTCGGTCGCGAACCGTCTCCGAGCGTGCGCTTTACCAGCGGCTCGTGCGCGAGATGACCATGATGATCGCGGAGCCCTGTGAGATGACCTCCGCGCGCTCCATCACCACAGAGCTGCGGGTGAGCACGTGACCAAGGCACGCGGCCGACCGAGCGTCTACAAGGCTGCCAACGCCGAGCAGGCCTTCAAGCTGTGCCTGCTGGGAGCCACCGACGCCGATCTCGCGGACTTTTTCGACGTCGATGAACGCACCATCAACCGCTGGAAGCAGGCGCACCCCAAATTTTGTCAGTCCATAAAGGGGGGGAAGCGCCAGGCCGACGCCACCGTGGCCGAGAGTCTCTATAAGCGTGCGAATGGGTACGAGCACGACGCGGTGAAGATCCTCCAGTACGAAGGCAGTCCGGTGATCGTGCCTTATGTGGAGCGGTACCCTCCCGATACAACGGCAGCGATCTTCTGGCTGAAGAATCGCCGGCCTGAGGTGTGGCGAGACAAGCAACTGCACGAGCACACCGGAAAGGGAGGCGGTCCGATCGAGATGGCGGCGCGCATGGCCGAGGTCCCTGACGAGGAGCTCTTCAGCGGTCGCGACTCCGCCGCATCCCGGGCGATCGGGGCCGGGTGATGGTCGCCCTCGCGCCGGACCTCTTCCTCCCTCCGAACCAGGGTTACCTCCTGCGGCAGCTATCGCTGCCCGCGGAGACGGGGCCGATCCCGGAAGACGCGAGCTTCCAGGCGGACGTGGTCGTGGTGCCGATCGCCAACGATGGTGTGCGACCGGTGTTGTTTCACCGGCTCGACGCACTCGACCTGGTGGAGCGGGAGCGGGAGATCATCCGCCGCGCAGGTCACGAGGTGAAAGCGGTCGAGTGGGAGCGGTGCCGGCGCGACCGGCTCTGGTTCATCGCCCGGTGGGTGAGCCTCGAGACGAAGTTCAAGATCCCGGGCGCTGGCCGGACCGTTCCGTTCACACCGTACCCGTACCAGGTGCGCGGCATCCGGCTGTACGACCAGGCGCGAACGGAGGGGAAGTGGATCTTCCAGGACAAGAGCCGCCAGCTCGGTGAGTCGTGGCTCTTCATGGCGCTGTTCCTCCACGGCGTGCTCTTCGAGGACCAGTTCGGGGCGCTGGTGACTCACCGGAAGGAACTCGAGGTGGACGATGGCGGCGCCGGATCCACCACGAAGAGCCTGTTGGGACGGCTGCGTTTCATGTACGAGGCGCTCCCGCCGTTCCTCCGTTGGGCGCCCGGGAGCGAGGTGGACGCGCTCGACATCAAGCACCTGCTGATCCGGAACGAGTCGCGGGGCTCCTACATCGTCGGGGAGGGCAGCTCGCCGAACATCGGTCGCGGCGCCTCGTTCACCACCTGGCTCGGGGACGAGTGGGCGCACACTGAGCAGAGCGAGAGCGCGGCCGCCTCCGTGAACGAGGCGGTGGAGGTGGGAATCCTCAACTCGACGCCTGAGGGCGAGAACAACCACTTCGCCCGGACGAAGGCGCAGCTCGCGAAGCCGCGCACGCCGCTGGAGGAGCAACTCCGCGAGCGCTACCTGGTGAACCGGGTGCACTGGAGTGAGCACCCTCTCTACTCGCTCGGGATCGAGCGGGACGAGGAAGGGCGCCTCACCTCACCCTGGTACCGGCGGGCGTGTGGCAACCTGACCGCGGAGAAGGCAGCCCAAGAGTACGACATCAACTACTCGCGGTCGCTGCCGGGGAGGTACTTGCCGGAGTTCGTCTACGGGATCCACGTGCCTGACGAGCCGATCCGGCTGAACACGGGCCTCTGGTTCTACCTCTCCGCTGACCACGGCCTGGCGGATACGGAGATCTGGGGGCTGTGGCAGACCGACGGAGAAAGCGTGGCCGAGCT
>JAHWJV010000481.1 GCA_019348265.1 Gemmatimonadota bacterium | reverse complement strand
CATCGACAGCCTCTCCGCCACCTTGCCCGGCGAGACGGAGGTGCAGATCAGTGGCGATCTGCGCATCTCTGACGCGCCGGGATTTCACGGCCATGCGCGGGCGGTTTCCACCCGGCCGGCTGCGCTCAGCGCGTGGTGGCGGGGAAAGGCCGGATCAGCCGCTCAGCTGGAGCGGTTCACCTTCGAGGCGGATGTCGAGCCGAACACAATCGCCCGGGCCCGACTGGACCCGAGCAGCCCCGCGTACCGTACGCCCCCCGCGAACTGGCGTGACATCGTGATCCGACTCGCTGAGGAGCGGATTCGACGAATGCGCCGACTGGTGAAGGAGCTGCGCGGGTAGCATCAAGCCGCCTCCCGCAGTCTGAAATTCTCCGGTAGGAATCCGGTGCTGCTCTTTGCGTAAGGCGCGAGTTGCTCCCGATTCGCGCGTACTAGTCGCGCGAGTTCCCGACTATCCAGGCCGACGAAGTCCGCTGGTATCTGCGTTCGACCCTCCAGCTCACCCCGCTCCGCGAGAAAATCACTCACGGCCGGCGCTTCGCGATGAGCACAATTCTCGTGCATCGGGCAGCCGCCGCCGGGAACGCTGCCGATCCACGGAAATCGATCGTCGCCCTCCGCAAGCGAGTAGATCCTTCCTTCGAACGGCGTGCAGATGCATGGCTCGTGAGAATGAGTGGTGATCTGCACGTGGCCCACGGCGTTCACCGAGCTCAGAACGCGCGTGCCGGCGGTGCTCGCACGCGCGGTCTCGGTCCGCGCGTGCATCTCCGACCACGTGTCGACCCGCATCCGGCGGCCGTTGATCTCCACGTGCGTGAGGTCTCCCGCCTCAAACTCGCCGGCTGCGCCGCGTACGGCCTTACGAAGCGAGTCGCGAAGCAGCCTGGACGTCTCACGCCGCGGGAGCCCGCCAATGATTCCCGTTGCGATCTCTTCCCCGAATCCAGCCTGAGCCAACACGATCCGCGAGGCACGGATCACATTGCTGTTCAGCTGAACGACCATCTCCGTCGCATCAACCAGATACCGGTTGAGAAGCGCCTCGACGGCCCGAGTGTGTATCCGGGGATCACCGGCGACAGGCACGATCGCTTGAGCCTTCAGGTCGCGGACGGCCATCCCGGCACCCATCCGGTAGGTCTCCGGAAAGTGCTCTCGTGCCCATTCCACCACCTCACCGGTCGCCCGTCCATCCCGAAGTGCCAACAGGCGGTCGATGATCGCGCGCGCCTCGCGCAGACGGCCGCGGTGGTACGCCTTCCGGTAGCTGCCGCTGCGTAGATCGGCCTCGATCGCAGAGAGTTGGCGCTCCGCTGCCCGGAACAGCGCCAGCAACGCGTCAACGCGATCGCGCGCTGCCTTATCGAGAGCGGTGCCTGGAGGGAGCGTGGGCGGCATCAGCGCACCAGTTGGGTAACGGCGGGCGCACTCAGGATCTCAGCAGGATCCGCTACCGACGCCAGGATCGTCCCGACAAAGGAGGGAAACGCGAAGTCGATTACACCCGGTCGATTGTAGGTGACTCCCGAGCGAGCGGATCCGGTGTCCTCCGACGCAACCTGTCGCACCTGCTGGATGAACGACGGCCAGGCGGCCAGCATCGCATCCGCCAGCGCCGCGCTGGAGTCGGCGTCCACAGCCACTACGCCATACAGCGAGCGCAGCGTGCGCTCCTCCAGACGGAGCAGCTGCTCGAGCTCGCCGCCGGGCGTCGCGCTCATCCCGCGGGTATCCCGAGGATAGACGAGCTGCAGCTGAGCCGGGGAGACCGGAGCGGTGAGTTCCATCGGACCCTATCCCTTCCGGACCTCGGTGACAGCGATCGCCTCACCCCAGTCCGCCATCAGGTCGCTCAACTCCTGGAACGTGATCTTCGCGCGGCCGCGGTGTCCCCACTGCCCCCACGAGTTCAGCATCCAGACGTAGCGGCCCTTCCACGCGATCTCGTCGAGCACGTAAGCATGGCCACCGCGGCGGCGCCCGGTCGGGTGAATGAAGCCATTCGCGTCCGGCGCATTCATCCCGGTCCACCACCAGGAGGCGAACCAGACGGGGCCCACGTTGGTGAGGTACGCGAGCACCTCCTCGAGCGTGGTCAGCCACCAGAAGTGGCCGATGAACCCCTTCTCACGGAGCACCTGAGCGGCGCTGCGCATCGTGGCCCCCGTGTCGCCGGCGCGGCGATCCTGACAGTAGGTCGGGTTCGTGAACCCGTAGTTCCGCTTGTCGAGATCCTGCGCCCGGCAGTACGCCTCAATCGTGTTGAAGTGGGGCGCGTTGACGTAGTAGGGCCGCTGCGTGATCGGCCCCGCCGCGACGATGTGCGCGCCGCTCACCATCGTGCATTGGCCGATCGGCCCCTGGTCGAGCCGCAGCAGTTCGGTATAGTGCTTCCGGTGCTTCCTCTGAGGCTCCTCGACCGCAGCCGCGAACTGGGCGCGTGCCAAGAACCCCCGATCACGAGGATCGGGAGGACTCGGCACGCGCCCGAGACCATGTTCGATCACTTACTTCGCCTGCTTCGCGACGACCTGCTGCACGTCGGCCTTGGTGTAGCCACCCTGGCCGGACGGCTTCAGACCGGCGAAGTCCGCGGAGGTCAGCTTCGCTGTGGAAGCAGCTTCACCCGCCTCGTCCGACGCGAAGTCGATCCCCTCGAGACCCGCGCGTGGGGGAGCCGGACCAGTCGGGGCGGCGGGGCTCTCCTCGGTGCCCGCGCCGATCGCGCCGCTGTCCGTATACGGCTGGGCTTCCTCCTTCGACTTGAACACCACCGCGTCACCCGGCGCGTACCACTCATCGTTGTACTTCAGCCGGGTCGATGCTTCTGCCTTGAACGGGGCCATGGATCACCTTCCTTTCAGCGCCCGGGAGCTGGCCGGCCCCCGGGCGGCATGAGGTTACGCCAGGACCTGCGCCTGGAAGACGTTGTTCGCGCCCTCGAACGACGGGAACTGGCTGCCGACGCCGAGGGTCACGATACCCTTCGGATCCTGCGTCGCCGTGTAGACGTGCACGGCGGTCCGGTCCGCGTCGACGGCAATCGCACCGCTGAC
>JAHWJV010000480.1 GCA_019348265.1 Gemmatimonadota bacterium | reverse complement strand
ACCGAGCAGGGCGATGACCAGGCTGGCGATCCGGGGACCGCGGCCATGCGTGTGGAGGACCCGATCGACACGCGAGCGAGGCATAAGGGCTATCGGCTATCAGCTATCGGCTATCCGTCGGGCCAGCAGTCGGAGCGACCGATAGCTGATGACTGATAGCTGATAGCCGGGGGTGAGTGGCAGGGCGGTACTCACGTCGGACTGAAGTACTTCGCGCCGGGGTGGTGCACGACGATCGCGGCGGTGGACTGCTCCGGGTCCAGCTGCCAGGCACTCGTCAGCGATACACCGATCGACTCCTCCACCGGCAGGATCTGGAAGAGGACCTCGTGCTGCTCGATGTCGGGGCAGGCCGGGTATCCCCACGAGTAGCGGAGCGCCCGCGTGTCGTCGATCCCGAGCTCCTCGCGGATGCGCCGGTTCACGAACTCGGCCGCGCCCTCCGCCGTCTGCACGCTGAACCCGTGCAGGAAATATCCCTCGCTATAATCGCCGCCCTTGTTGCGCGCGGCGATGAACTCCTCCGCGCGGTCTCCGCTCGTCACCACCTGCAGCGCGACCACGTCGGTCGGCTTGCCGTCCTGCATGGCGCGGAAGTAATCGGCCAGGCAGAGCTGGTCGCGGTCTTCCTGACGGGGAAAGGTGAAGCGTCCGATCTCCCTGGTGCGGCTCGGGTCGAACACGACGACGTCGTTGCCCTCGCGGCCCGCGGGGAAGTACCCGTAGACGGCCTTCGGTCGAAGCCATCCCTGCGTCCGCGCCTCGCGGGTGTAGCGCTTCAGCCGCGGCTCGAAGTCATCACGCAGGAGCCGGTCCCACTCCTCGCCCTTCAGGTTCTTCGCGCCCCATTGCATGCGGTAGAGCGTGTTCAGGTCGATGCACTCGACCACGTCGTCCACCGGGATATCGAGGACCTTCACGCCCCAGAACGGAGGGGTCGGAACGTCGACTTCCGGGATCGCCGCGGCGGCGCGGGAGGCCGGCCGGAGCCCCTTCGCCTTTGCCTGGTTTTCGGCGTACTTCCTGGACCGCTCGATCATGTCCGCGTTGTGCGCCTCCACGAAGTGGTCGCGCGAATCCTCGGTCACCAGCTGGTCGACGACCGAGAGCCCCTCGAACGCATCCTTGCAGTAGAACATCCCCGGCGGATAGACGAGGTTCGCGTCACCGTCGATGACCGCGGCGGAGCGCACGAAGCTCGGGTTGATCGCCGCGCCGCCGACGAGCAGCGGGTACTTGAGCCCACGGCGGTGCAGCTCCTGCGCGCACAGCGGCATCTGTTTCGAGGTGGACACGAGCAGCGCCGACAGCCCGATCACGTCTGCGCCGACCTCCTCCGCCTTCTCGATGATCGTGTTGACCGGGACCTGCTTCCCCAGGTCGAAGACCGTGTACCCGTTGTTGGTCAGGATGGTGTTGACCAGGTTCTTCCCGATGTCGTGCACGTCGCCGTAGACGGTGGCGAGCACGACCTTGCCCTTGGTCTGTCCCTCCGCCTTCTCCAGGTAGGTCTCCAGGCGTGCGACGGCCTTCTTCATCACCTCCGCGCTCTGCAGCACGAACGGGAGGATCAGCTCGCCAGCGCCAAACTTGTCGCCCACCTCTTTCATGGCGGGCAGCAGCACCTCGTTGAGCACCGGAACCGCACCGTTCCGCTGCACGGCCGCGTCGACCAGATCCTCGACTCCATCCTTCTTCCGGTGGAGGATCTTCCACTGCAGGGCCGCCTCCGGTTCCATCGTGGCGGTGGGGTCCACAGCGACCGCGTCCTCCACCGTGCGCGTCTCGTAATGCGCGATGAAGTTGGCCAGCGGATCGAAGTCGCCGTCTCGCCGGTCGTAGATCAGGTCGTCGGCGAGCTTCCGCTCCTCCTCCGGGATCTCGAAGTACGGCGTGACGTGCGCCGGGTTGATGATGCCGGTGTCGAGCCCGGCTTCCACGCAATGGTAGAGGAAGACGGAGTTCAGCACCGACCGCGCGTGCTTCTGCAGACCGAAGGAGACGTTCGAGACCCCCAGCGTGGTGAGCACGCCGGGCATCTCTTCCTTGATCAGGCGAATCCCCTCGATCGTCTCGATCGCGGAGCGGCGGAACTCCTCGTCGCCAGTGGCGAGCGTGAAGGTGAGCGCGTCGAAGATCAGCGCGTCGGGCCGCAGCCCGTACTCGCCGACCGCGATGTCGTAGATCTTGCGCGCGACCGCCAGCTTGGTCTCCGCGGTCTTCGCCATCCCGCCAACGTCGCGGTCGATGGTGAGCGCGATCACCGCGGCGCCGTGCGCGGCCACGTGCGGCAGGACGGCGTCGATACGCTCGCGGCCGTTCTCCAGGTTGATCGAGTTGACGATGGCGCGCCCGGGGCTCTGCTTCAGCGCCGTCTCGATCACCCCCGCCTCGGTGGAGTCGATGCAGAGCGGTGCCTCGACGCCCTGGGAGAGCAGCTTGACCACCGTCTTCATCTGGTCGCTCTCGTCCTGCCGCTCCGTGAGAGCGACGCACAGGTCGAGAACGTGTGCTCCGCCGTCGACCTGCTCGCGCGCGACCTCGAGCACGCCGTCGTAGTCGTCCTCGAGCAGGTGCCGCTTCACCTTACGGCTGCCCTGCGAGTTGACGCGCTCGCCGATCATGGTCGGCGCGGGCTCCTGGATCAGCTCGGTGGACCGGATCGCCGAGGAGAGGCGTGGCACGTTCGGCACCTCGCGCGGCTTGGGCGCCCGGGCGCCTAGCCGATCCACCAGCTCGCGAAGGTGCTGCGGCGTGGTGCCACAGCAGCCGCCGACCACGCTCACGCCCAGCTTGTCCACGAAGTCCAGGAGCTGGTCCGCGAACGGAGTCGATTGCAGCGGATAGACCGCGCAGCCGCCCTCGTTGTGCGGGATGCCGGCGTTGGGGATGCACGAGACGGGCAGCCGCGAATTCTCGCCCAGGTAGCGGATGGCCTGGCGCATGTGCTCGGGCCCGGTCGAGCAGTTGAGGCCGATGACCTCGGCCCGCAGCGACTCCAACGTCACCATGGCGGCGGCGATGTCGGTGCCCAGCAGCATGCGGCCGGACGTGTCCAGCGTCACCTGCACCTGCAGGGCGACGGGGC
>JAHWJV010000047.1 GCA_019348265.1 Gemmatimonadota bacterium | reverse complement strand
GAGATCCACATCGCCCCGCACGGAGACGGAAAAGGTGGATCTCGTGCTCCTAGGCGCGCACGAATTCACCTTCACCGCGCTCACCGCGCTCAACGTGATCTCGACAACCCCACAGCGATCGAGATCGACGTTGCCGGCTCCCCCCGGAAGGCGAGCCGGCCCCAGCCGATGATCTTCCCCCTCCGAGCGCAGTCATCTGAGCGCGCTCGACCCGCCGCCCGCGCCCGACTCTGCACTCAGAGCGCGAGCAGCTCCTCGAGCGCGGCGTCGAGGTCGTCCAGTGGTGCGCGGATCTGCCGCGTCGCCACCTGCGCGGCGGGCGCGTCCTCTCCCGGGTCGAGGATGATCACCTCGTACCCCATCCGTCGCGCTTCCAGCGAAAACATCCGTCCGAGCTGCCCCCCGCCGACGACGCCGATCGTCGCCCCGGGCAGTATCGCGCTCATCGTCCCGCCTCGAGCTCCGCATCCGGCGCGGGGATCGGCTGCAGCGCCTCCTCCTCCAGACGCCGCCGGTACGTGTGCAGGCGCTCGCGCAGCGCCGCGTCGTGCGTGCCGACGATGCGGGCGGCGAGCAGCGCCGCGTTCGCCGCTCCCGCCTTGCCGATGGCCACGGTCGCCACCGGCACGCCCCGCGGCATCTGCACGATGGAGAGCAGGGAATCGATCCCATTCAACGCGGACGAGAGCACCGGTACGCCGATCACGGGGAGCACCGTCTTCGCGGCGGTCATCCCGGGAAGGTGCGCCGCCCCACCCGCGCCGGCGATGATCACCTCCAGCCCTCGTGATTCGGCGCTTTCCGCGTACTCGAACATCCGGTCGGGCGTACGGTGCGCGGACACCACCTCCATCTCGTAGCCGATGCCCAGCTCCTCGAGCACGCCCGCTGCCTCCACCATCGTTTCGTGGTCGGAGCGACTCCCCATGATGATCCCCACTCGCACGTGCTGCACAGGTTCAACGCTCTTGCCGGGAAGCACGCCGCGCGCGCCTCGATTGCGAAGGAAATGCCCGGAAACACTGCAATGTAGCCCACCCTTTTGCCTGCGCTACCCCCGCGCTAGCTTCCGACGGCCGGCAGCCAGTCGCCAGTCGCCAGTCGCCAGTCGTCAGTCGCCAGTCGTCAGTCGCCAGTCTTCGGCGGGCGGGAGACGCTTCGCGCCGGGCGACTGAAGTCGCGGCTACACGGAAAGGAAAGCCCGCCTGCTCGGGCTGTCGTGCCGTTAGTCCGCGAAGGCGGACTTGCTGTTGTCGTAGCCGCGACTTCAGTCGCAGGGGCTGGATGTTGCCGGCCTGCTCCGACTGAGCGCGACGTCTCCACCAATTCGAGCGTGATGCAAATGGAGCTTAAGAAATTGCAGCAGGATGTCGATGCTTACATTAGCCAGTTCAAGGAAGGCTACTTTCCGCCTCTTGTGAACCTCGCCCGACTCGCCGAGGAGGTCGGCGAGCTGGCTCGCGAACTGAACCACCGTTTCGGGCCGAAGACGAAGAAGCCGGACGAGCCCGAAGGGGACCTCGCGCTGGAGCTGGCGGATATCCTGTTCGTGGTGGTGGTGCTCGCCAACCAGCTGGATGTCAGCCTCGATGACGCGATGCAGAGAACCCTGGCGAAGTACCGGGTACGGGATGCATCCCGCTGGGAGCGCAAAGAATTGTGACTCGTGCACGTTGCAAGACTGCATTCGTTTTGCGAGGAGCGTAGGGAATGTTCCGGATCGACATTGCCTGGTGACGACGCTGCTGTCCAACGGCGCTCCCAGGTCGGAACACCCGCAAAAACAGCTGTTTTCGCCCTCGTTCGGGTGCCGTCGGTCTGTCCAGTTCTACTCCCGGTCGCTCTCTCTCTTCCCGGTCTCGGAAGTGCATTGTCGGGAGTGACCGCCTTGAGGTCCGTGCCTTTCCATCTTCCGACCAGCTCCAATGCAACGACCACTCAGCTCGCCCGCCGGATTTACCTTGCTCGAGATCCTGGTTGCCCTGGTCATCATCGGGCTTCTGGTGGGCGCGCTGGTGCCGTCCACGCTCAGCCAGGTGAGCCGGGGGGAGCACAACCGCCTGAGCGAGGATCTCGCGTCGCTCACTTCGGCCGCCAAGATGTTTCGCCTGGACGTGCAGCGCTGGCCGGGAGACATGGAGGACCTGTACGCGGCGCCTCTGGCGACGGCCGCGGACAACGAGTTGACGGGCGGGCAGTACCCGGCCGCAGTCCTGGGAAGGTGGGCCGGACCGTACGTGGAGGAGGGCACCGTCAAGGGTGACACGCTCGCGACGGCGCTGGGCGGGTTCGTCGTCAACCGCTTCAGCCAAACCCTCTGGGGGGCCAAGCCCTTCCTCACCATCAAGGTCAAGAACATCCCGCAGGCGGACGCGCAGGCCGTGAGCCTCCGGGTCGATCTGGACAGCGACGTCAGCTCCACAGACGCGGGCGGTCAGGTTCGCTGGATTGCCGGAGATACGCTGGTGTTCCTCGCCGCGCCGGTTCAATAGGCGCTGTGTCAATCCCCGGGCTCGAGGCAGTCGCCAATCGCGCCCACATCCCCACCCACGTACGAGGTGTTTCAATGAAGAGCCCGAGCAACAACAACCGCGGCTTCACGCTGATCGAGGTGCTGGTCACCCTGATTCTGCTCGCTGTACTCGCCGCCGCAGTCTTCCCGATGGTGACGCGCCAGGTCGACAGCGCGGATGCGCCGCGCACCATGAGCGACCTCAGCTCGATTCGGAGCGCGGTCGACCAGTTCCGACTGGACATGCGTCCCGACTTCCCGGGTGACCTGTCCGACCTGATGGATACCCCGGCAGGGAACGCGCTCAACGGGCAAGCTTATCGCGCCGCGACGAGCAAGTGGGACGGACCGTACATCGACGCGACCGCTGTACCGATCGCTACGGGAGGCACCGGGTCCATCCTGAACGAGCTCGTTTGCCTTGGGTCGACGAATGTCACGATCTCCACGACCTGTGCCGCCGGAAGCGTCGTGGCGCTGCGCCTGACGGGCGTCGACTCTACGGCCCACGAGAATCTCGAGGAGAGCCTCGATGGGACGAGCGCGATCAACCTCGTTGGGAAGCTGCGTCGCTTCTCCGGCACGCCCGCCCAGCCGGACACCACGTACTACGTCGTAGGGCCGTACTTCTAGGTCCGGATCGCATGAAAGAAGCAGGGCCGCCGGGAACTCCCGGCGGCCCTGCTTCTTTTCATGGGACCACGCCGCCGGCTAGGGAATGGTGGCCGCTTCAGAAGGCCGGTTCGCGACGATCCAGCGCGCCATCTCCGCGCTCACGCCGAACCGCTGCTGGATCAACTCGGCGCTGGCGAGCTCGAGGTCGACGGGTAACGCGAAGAAAACGGTCGGGCCAACAGGCGGCACGGGCGGCCCTGACGCGAGCCCGAGCCCGGCCGCCGACAGAACCGCCCGGAGCGCGTCGAGGGCGGGGACGGCGGTGAAGCTCACGGTGGTTCGGCCGGAGATCGCGGGGTCCACGACCAGGCTGATCCCGGCCTGCTCCGCGATCGCGAGCAGGAGGACGCGAACGTCGACGTTACGTGCGCTGAGCGTGATCGGGTTGCCTGGAGGCCGCCCGGCCAGGGGATCGGCGCTCTGCCCGGGAAGGGCGGGGGCGACCGGCGCGGGTACCGGAACCGGACTGCCGAGCTCGGGGAGGGCCGGGGGAGGGATCGCGGCGGGGATCTCCCGGCGCGGCGCGCACGCGGCGATTCCGGCGGCGCAAAGTGGAAGGGCGAAGGCGGCAACGCGGCGCCGCATTCAGTTACCAACGAGCTGCTGAATACGTGTGCGCACGAGCGTTTCCTGTTGCGGGAAGCGTCCGCCGGCATGCTCGAGGAAGCTGCGGTATCGCTCGATCGCCTCGCGGCGCTCACCGGTCCCCTCGAGGAGCCGCCCGAGCGCGTAATGTGCCTCCGGGTGGACGGGGTCCACGAGAACCACCTCGTCGAGAAGGCGCCGCGCATCGCTGGCGAGACCTTCGCCGAGGTAGAGGTTCGCGAGGTTCACCTTGGCGCCGCTGTTGGACGCGTCGAGCCGGATGGCCTCTCCGAGCGCCGCCTGCGCCGCCTGCGCCTGCCCGAGCGTACTCAGCACGGATCCGAGACTGCTCCACGCCGAGGCGTCCCGAGCGTTGACGTCGATCGCGCGGCGGAATGCGTCCCGCGCAAGCGTCGGCTGGCCGAGGGCCTCGTGAGCCGCCCCCAGGTTCCGGAGCGCCGGCCCGTTGCGCGGCTCCACTGCCAGAACCCGCTCGTAAAGCGGCACCGCGCGCGAAAGCTCGCCGCGCCGATGAGCCGCGACTGCCTCGGCCAGGAGGTCGGTCGCGCTCGCCGTCCGCTCGGACACCGTGATATGGAAGCGGCCGCCTGTCTCCATTGTGGCCTGGCCGGACCCGCTAGGCGAGCCGGCCGATTCCATGGGGGCCGGGCGGCGCGAGATCGCGGCCGCCGCCGTCGGCTGCGCCGGGATGCCGGCTGCCGGCGGTGCGGGCGAACCCCGGCTTCCGTCGAGCGGGCCCACGGACACGCGAGCCGAGAGGGGCTGATGGGCGGCTGGGGATGTCTCGACTGGCTCGGCTCTCGGGGTGGGCAGAGCCGTGGTCCGCGAGGTGGCCTGGCGAAGCGTCTCGCCGACAGGCGATCTCGGCCGCGTACCCCCGGGTGCGACGGCTACGACGCCTGCGGCGGCCACCAGCGCAAGGCCGAACATGGCGCTGGCGAGGCCGATCGGCTTCGGAACGGCGAAGGGTCTGCGGTTCACGACCCGAGCTCCGGCGTTCGATCGGAGCATCGTGCCTGCGATCACGCGCTGCGCGGTGCCGCTTGCCACCCCCGGCTGCGCCCTCTCGGTCTGTGCTGCCCGTAACGCGTCGGCGATCAGGCTCAAGGTGCTCCTCCTGCATACCATGCCGCGGCCACCCCGAGTCCGGCGAGAAGCGCCAGCCCAGTGACCGTGAGTGCGAATCCCCGGAACCAGCGGCGCGGCCGGTCCGCCGGGCGCCTTCCGGCCTGCTCGCCACCCTCGCCCCGGAGCGACGCGAGGCCCTGCCGAACCTGCTTCGGCGCCAGCTTCATGGTCTGCGCCACGTACCCCGCCAGCAGCGTCCGGTCGCTGATCAAGCTGATCAACCTCGGCACGCCGCGGGACTCCTGGTGGATCTTGGAGATCGCGCCATCGGTGAAGAGGATCCGTCCCTGAGCCCCCGCCACGTTCAGGCGGTGGTAGACGTAGCGCTCCGTCTCCTGGCGATTCAGATCGCGAAGGGTGCAGCGGAGTGAAACCCGCTGATCCAGCTGCGCGAGCGATGGCTGCTGGATCCGCTCGCGCAGCTCGGGCTGTCCGACCAGCAGGATCTGGAGCAGCTTCTCCCTGTCCGTCTCCAGGTTTGAGAGCACCCGGATCTGCTCCAGGAACTCAGCGGAGAGATGCTGCGCCTCGTCGAAGATGGCGACGCACGTCTTGCCGTCGATCAGCTGCGAGAGCAGGAAGCGGTTCAGTCGGTCGAGGAGTTCCTTTTTCGAGGCGCCCGCCGGATAGGAGCAACCGAACTCGGTCAGCAGTGCCTGCAGCATCTCCGTGCCGTTCAGGAACGGGTTGAAGATGAGAGCGGTCCGGTAATGCTGCGGGTCGAGGTTCTCGAGCAGCTCGCGACAGAGGGTGGTCTTCCCCGTTCCCACCATCCCCGTGAGGAGCATGAACCCCTCGCGCTCGTTGAGCCCGTAGAGCAGGTGATCCAGCGCTGCTCGATAGTGCTCGGAATAAAAGACGTAGCGCGGGTTCGGAGTGAGGGAGAAGGGTTTCTCCGCCAGGCCGTAGAACGCCTCGTACATCTTCAGTTCCGAGCCTGCTGCTGATGCCCCGCGACGATCCGGGGCGTGATGAAGATCACCAGCTCGCGTTTCTCCGTGGCCTGCTGTACGCCGCCGAAGAGCCGTCCGATGAGCGGGATGTCACGCAGCCCGGGAATCCCGCTCGTCTCGTCGACCTGGCGCGTCTGCATCAGCCCGCCTATGACCACCGTCTCGCCACCTCGGATCCGCACCATCGTGTCCGTCTCGCGCCGGTCGATCACCGGCGCCGTCGCTTGCGTCCCATCGTCCAGCGTGACGCTCTTCTCCGAGATGACGTCCGTGACCACCGGCCTGACGTTCAGCGTGATGATGTTGTCTGGCGCGATCTGCGCGAGCACGTCGAGCGTGATGCCGACAGAGATCTGCTGCGGGATGATCTGGGTGTTGAAGCCGATCGTCCCCCCTGTGGGTCCGAGCACGGGCTGCCGGGTGACGGAAAAGAACACGTCGTCCGTCGTGACGTTGAAGACCGCCGGCTGGTTGTTCAACACGGATACCCGCGGGCTTGAGAGCACGCTGACGTTCCCCTGCGTCTCCAGCGCGCGGAGCACGATCCCGATGGAGGCATCGGCCTGGTCCGGGTTCGCGATCGTGAGCTGCGCCCCGTTACTGCCCGCCCCGATGGAGAGGTTCAACCCCCCGACGTTGCGCACCACCGACCAGTCGATTCCGTATTCGAAGTCCCGGTTGAGGCTGACCTCTACGATCTTGGCCTCGATCAGCACCTGGCGCTGTACGGAGCGCTCGATCGTGGTGATGTACGCCTGCACCTCCGCGAGCTTCTCCGGCTCGGCCGTGACCGTCACGATCCCCGCCAACGGGTTGATGATCAGCCTTCGTCCCCCCCCGGTTCGGCTATACGGCCCGCTGCGCGCGCCTGCTCCCGACTGAGAGAGGTTCGCGGCCGCTCCGCCGGTCTGGGGCGCATCGAAGATCAGGCCGTCGAGCGCGACCTGGATCTCGTGCCAGAGGTCGGCGACCGTCGTGCTCGTGATCGATCCGCCACCCGCCCCGCCGCCGCCACCGAACCCACCGTTCGACCCCGCCTGTCCAGCGTTGGCGCCGAAGCCACCAGCCGTCCCGAGGGCTCCAGCTCCGCCGAATCCGCCGCTGTTCCCCCCGAATCCGCCGGGACCGCCGCCCCCGCCGATGCTGCTGAGCGAGCGCTGCACCACTGTGGTGGCCACTCCGATGCGTGAAACTGACACGTAATCGAGGGTGAACATCCGCGTCTCCAGTCGAGCGGGGACGACACGGAGAACGTTTCCCTCGACCTGGAACTGGTAACCTCGGGGCTCCACGAGAGCGGCCAACGCGTCCTGCAGCGTAACATCGCTCAGGCGCATGGTGACCTCGCCGCGAACCGAGGGGTCGATCTGGTGATCGAGCCCGAAGCTCTCCGCCAGGCCGCGGATGACCGTGGCGAGGTCCTGGCGTACCATGTCGAGGTTCTGGATCCGGCGTGCACTCGTTCCGACGTCCCCGATCCGCGACACGGCCAGCGCGGGCAGTGGGGTTTCCTGCGTGGACGCGGTCGCTCCCGCCGATGCCGCCACCGGATCGACCCTGATGGTGGTGGTCGGCAAGCGGGCCGGCGGCGCGGTGGCGCAGCCGGTCGCGAGGAGCGCCAGCGGGAGGAGGCGTGCTGCGCCTGATAGATGAAGGGGAAAGGAGAGGATGCTCATCGATGCCTTAGTTGCTATCCGGCGGCAAGAACGAGCCGCCGACGCGTGCCGTTTGGCTCGCGAATGACTACATGATCGCGCTCGATTTCGAGCACGACCGCGCCATCCGGGAGCCGGGCCCCCGCGACGACGGTCTGGTCGTTGATGATCGCTACCGGACGCGCTCCCGTGATCATGATCGCGCTCAGCTCCCAAACTGAGGGTGCCGTCTCGATGATCGGCGGCGGAGCTGCCGGTTGGTAGCGCGGCGCTCGGCGCGCCGGGAGGAAAACAGCGTAATCGTCGAGCCGGGGTGCGGGTGCCACGGGCGCGAGGTATCGGCTGAGGGAGTCCAGCTCCTCAGCGCGCGGCAGATCCGCCGACGGCGTGGCCGCGGATGAGAACGCGAGCGACCACACCGAAACGCCGACCGACGCCGCGCATATGGCGACCACCAGCGGCGCGCGAAGGGGGCTCCGGCCTGTCATTCCCGGCGGACCAGCCGGCGTGTGGCGAGGACGATGCGGGCATGCAGAGCCTCGCCCGCCGGTTCCATTTCCACCCGCTCGACGGCAGCCTGCGGCGGGAGCGCGCCGAGTAGCCCCACCAGGTCGCCGATGTTTCCGTCGAACTCCACCGAAAGCCCTTCACCGGCGGGCTCGACAGTCCAGCCGGCGATCTCCATCGTATTCAGCGGCGAAAGGCTGTCCGTCGGGAGGAGGCGCACGCGCAGGCTGGTGAGACCGACCTCCCGCGCGCGCTGCGCGACCAGCCGGGCCACGGAAAGTGCCCGGGCGGACTCCCCATGGAGGGAAAGCAGCGTCGTCTCGCTATCGCGCCAGGCGGCCGACTCCTCGGGCGACGGCGGCTGGAACTCGGTTCTCCAGCGGCCGAGGCTCTGGTCAGCCCGGGCGAGGGCGGCGGCACGCGTTTCGAGAGCGGCGGTTCGTCCCATCGCCGCATAGCCGACGGAGAAGGCGGCCAGAACGCCGAACAGCGAAACCGACGCGCACTCCACCCAGAAGCGGTGCGCGCGCAGGTACGACAGCACCGGCGTGAAGCGGGCGCGCGCGGCGGAAAGACCGAGGCGAAGCTGGTCTTTCATTCGACGGTTTCTTTGGGATCGGGTACAATAAAAGACATTTCAGCATTGGCCGCAATGGGCGTCGCGGCGGGGTCCGGCCCGTCGAGAGCCTCCGTCGGGAGGCGCGCCAGGTCGATGCCGCTCACCGTCAGCGCATTCTCCGGAAGCTCGGACCCGAGTTGCTGCGCGACCGCGGTGATGGCGTCGGTCGCCTGCTCGTAGCTCATGGCCGTCGCGGTAATTCCGACTACCACCTCCCATCCACCCTGTTGCCGCACCACCTGGAGCTTACGGATCTCCACCTCGGACGCGGCGGCCTGCAGCGGCCAGAGCACCTCTGGAAGGCGACGGCGGTCACGCGAGAGCAGGTCGATCAGTGCCGCGCGTCGCGCATGCGACTGTCGCTCTTCAATGATCGGCCTCACGGTCCGCAAAAGTGAGCTTTGCGCGCTGAGAGCGTGGCTGATCGCGGCGACCTCCTGCCGAGCGCTGGCCTCCGCCCTCCTCGCGCTCCACGCCCACCAGCCCGCGGCGATCAGGAGCACCCCCGCGCTGGCGACCGCGAGGTAGCGGGTCCAACGCACGCTTGCGGACGGCGGCCGCAGCTCGGCGGGAAGCAGGTTGAGCCCGTCGTCGCTCGCGCCGTCAAGTGCGGCCCCGAGCGCGGCGAAGGCCCCCGGCGGGTGATTCGCCGGTCCGAACGGAAGAACCGAGACTCCGAGCACTGTCTCGAACAGATCCTGCTGACTGGAAATGTCGTCTTCCGGTCCCGCAGCCAGGTAGAGCCGGGTTACCGCCGCTCCGCGGAACTGCTGCCGAAGAAAGATCGAGCCGCGCTCCACGTGCTCGATCACCGCACCCGCCCCGGCATCGAAGGTCGTGCCCGGCCCGCTGCGCGGCTCCGAGAAGAGCCGGAGCTCGCGCTGGTGGAAGAACCCGAGCAGCGGCCAATCCGGTACCACGACCAGCGCGGCCGCCGTCGTCTCCCCGTCTGAGAATGCGTCGTAGAGCCGCTGCAGCGCACGTGGCGCGATCGTCCAGTGGTCGACCGTCATGCCTCGGTCGGCCAGCGTGCTCACCACCGTGCTGACGAGATCCCGTGGCATGGCGGCGACGAGGAGATCGTTCTGTGGCGACGGTCGGGAATCGGTCGGGACCAGCTCGACGAAATCGACGATCGGCTCCGACAATTCCTGCGCGAATACGTCCGGATAGAAACGGCGCAGCTCCCGGACGACGATCGGCTGAAGGACGTTGCGGGCGGCGCGGGGGAGCGTCAGGATCTGGTGGCAGCTCCCGAATCCACTGACGGCGATGGAGATCCGCCGGCCTCTGGCGCCGTCCGCCTCCAGCAGGTCGGCGACGACTCGCGCCGTCTCATCCGTGTTCAGGCCGGGCCGCAGCTCCCGCGAGTACCGCTCGATGTGCAGCCCCCCCCGCGAACGGCGGTAGGCGACTACGTGCACCCCTGCGGGGCAGAGAAGGACCGAGAAGGACACGCTTGCCCCGATCACGAGCCCACCGACTCATAGATGCGGATGATCGGCAGGAAGATCGAGAGGGCGACCAGCGCGATGACTCCACCGAGGAATACGATCAGCAATGGCTGCAGTGCCGAGAGCATCCTGCGTACCGAGGCGGGGACTTCACGGGCGTAGTAGACTCGCGCCCGCTCGAGCGACTCGTCGAGCTTCCCGGTGGACTCGCCGAGCGCGAAGCTCCGTATCACCACCGTCGGGAAGAGCCGGGTCTGCGCGAGAGCGTGGGCGATGGAATCGCCGCCGGCGATCTCCGCGCGCGCCTGACCGACGGCCTGCGCGACCCTGGTGTTCGTCATCATCTGCTCAAGCAGCGCCAGGCCGCGAAGCAGGTCCACGCCGGTACGGTAGAAGAGGCCCATGTACGTGACGAGGCGCGCCATCTCGAGATCGTGCAGCAAACGGCCGAAGACCGGCATCCTCAGCTTGAAGCTGTCGATCCGGAGCCGCCCTTCCCGGGTTCGGCCATAGCTCCGCCAGACCAATGCGGTGAGCAGGAGCGTTCCCAGGACCAGCATCCACCGCCGCCGCAGGTAGTCTCCCGCCGCCATCACCGCGCGCGTGGGCCAGGGTAGCTCGACGTTGAACCCCTCGAAGACCGGAAGGAGCCGCGGGTAGACGAAAACTACCAGCAGCCCGATCAGCAGCCCCATCACGGCGAGGACGATCACCGGGTACAGGGTCGCCTGTCGGATCTGGATCGTGATTTCGCGGTTCCACTCCAGATAGTCGACCAGCTGCTGGAGCGCGTAATCCAGCTGACCCGTCGTCTCGCCGGCCTCCACCGTCGCCACGTACAGCCGGGAGAACGCCTGCGGGTGCTCGGCCATCGCCTCCGACAGGGTCTTCCCCTCCTCGGCCATCGACCGGCCCAGCTCGGACGTGATCTTCCGCATCAACTCGGATCCGAGTTGATGCCCGATGTCGTCGAGCGTGGTGAGGATCGGGATACCGGCCTGAGTCGCCCCCCAGAGGTATTCGGTGAAGGCGAGCATGTCCGCCCGGTTCACGTTACCGTCCGTCATCTTCCGCGCGCGCTGCGCGTCGGAGCCGCCGGGGTCTCCCTGCGGTCGGGATTCCGCGCGGATCAGGTACTGCCCCTGCTCGCGGAGCCGGGTCTCGAGCTCGGCCTCATCGGCCGCCCCGGCCTCACCGCGCTGGACGGTCCCTTGCTCGGTCAGCGCCTCATATGCGAATTGCGGCACGGTTGCCCTGCGGAGCTACGTCAAAGGGAGACCACCCGAAGAAGCTCTTCGAGGGTCGTGGAGCCGTTCCGGACTTTCTCGAGCCCGGCGTCGAACAGCGTCGGTCGGCCGCCCAGGCGCTGGATGTCCTCCGCACTCTTGCGCTCGAAGATTCCCTTGGTGACAGCCTCGTTCACGGGCAGGAACTCGAAGATCGCGCCTCGGCCACGGTAGCCGGTCCGGCCGCACCTCGCGCAACCTCCGGGGCGATAGAGCTGGACGTCGCCCAGACTGAAGCGGCGGCGCACCGCCACCGGAACGTCGGTCGGCTGCCGACACTCCAGACAGAGCGCGCGGACCAGGCGCTGCGCGACCGACAGCTGGAGCGAGGAGGCCAGCGCGAACGGTTCGGTACCCATGTCCAGCAGCCGCGGAAGTGCCGCGGCGGCAGAGTTGGTGTGGATGGTCGACAGTACCATGTGACCGGTCATAGCGGCACTCAAGGCGATCTGCGCCGTGTCGAGGTCGCGGATCTCCCCCACGAGTATCACGTCCGGATCGTGGCGGAGCATGGAGCGCAATCCGGAGGAGAAAGTGAGGCCCGAGCGCGGATTGATCTGCGACTGGCGGATACCTTCGACCTCGTACTCCACCGGGTCCTCAATCGTGAGGATGCAGCGCTCACCCGTGTTCAGCTCCGACAGGGCGGAGTAGAGCGTGGTGGTCTTGCCGGAGCCGGTCGGCCCGGTGAGCAGCACCAGGCCGAGCGGGCGGGCGAGCACCTCACGCAGCATGGCGAGATCGCCATCCGCGAAGCCCAGGCCAGATAGGCGCAGCGGCACCCGCGCTCGATCAAGGATCCGGAGCACCAGATCCTCCCCCTGCAGCGTCGGGAAGGTGGATACCCGGAGATCGATCTCACGGCCCGAGGCCGTGATGCGGAGCCTTCCGTCCTGCGGCAGCCGGCTCTCCGCGATGTTGAGCCCGGCGAGAACTTTGATGCGCGTGATCAGCGGGCCCTGCACGTTCTTTGGAAAGCTGGGCCCCTTGCGTAGGATCCCGTCCAGTCGGTACCGCACCTCCACGCCCGCGGTAGTCGGCTCGATGTGGATGTCCGTCGCTCCCAGGGCGACGCCGCGCTCGAACACCTCATCAGCGATCCCCGCTGCGGTTCCGCCGGACTCCGTCGAGTCCCTGCCAGCGTCGGGCGACTCTGAGACGCTTTCGGACCGTGTGTTCGTCACGAGCGCCGAGCTTCCCAAACCACTGCGGATCCCGGCGTTCGCCTCCGGAGCCGGGCCGGAACCGCGCGGCTGGCGGGGCGCGTTCCGGTACGCCCGTTCGATCGCGCCCTGGATCTTCGCGCGCGGCGCGCCGACCACGCTCACCCGAAGCCCGCTGCTGCGCTCCGCCGCGGTGATGGTGCTCAGCTCGAAGGGGTCGGCGAGTGCCACCCTGACTCGACCGTCCGTCAGGGACAGGGGGAGAATGGTCAGCGAACGGGCGAGCGCTTCCGGCACTGCGTGGAGCGCCGCAAGCTCCGGCTCGACTGATTCAAGCGTAGAAAAGTCGATCCCGGCGTCCTCGCAGAGGAGCCGCAATAAGTCGTCGTCCTTCAGGTATCCAAGCCGAACGAGCAGCCGCCCCAGCTGCTCACCCGTACTCTGCTGTGCCTGGAGGGCCTGCGCGAGCTGGCGTTCCTGGATTAAGCCGGATTCCAGCAGCCGCTCACCTAAGAGCTTCTTCTTCATATATGTGGAGGATCGGCATCGCCACCGCCGCCCTCGCGGGCCTCCTGGCCGGACCCATCGCCCAGTGGCAGACCAACGCCCCGGGTCCGTCGGGGGGAACCAGCGGCGAGGGCGCCTCGTCCTGACGGAGCCACTCGTCGTGCCTGTCGCCGACCCGCGGCACCCGCCGAGTGAGTGAGATTCTGGTGACCGAGGGGGTCAGAGTGGGCGGTACAGATCCACATGCAAGTCGAGCGGGGTCCACCCAGTGGGCCTGGCGCCGGGAATAAGGGTCGCGTCTGGCTGACGGCGCTCTCGAGTG
>JAHWJV010000479.1 GCA_019348265.1 Gemmatimonadota bacterium | reverse complement strand
CTCTTCCGATCTGTTGTCCAGGAGTTGGATGAGCTGCTCCGGTGAGTCGCGGCTACGCATTTCGGCCCGAGGCACGCGAGGAGCTTCGTGACGCGGTGCGGTTCTATGAGAAGGCGGCGCGGGGCCTGGGTGCCGAGTTCTCCGCGGAGGTCCGCGCGATGGTCGCACGGCCCGCCGCACCGTCCGCCGCGCCGCCGCCCGATACCGCGCAGCTCTGACGACGAATGGACATCGTCGACCGGCTGTACCACCAGCTCCACCTGGCGCTGGAGCGCGCCCCCGGCGGCGGCGCGGGCTCGCCCACCATCGGAGACATCTACCAGCACCTGATCCCCTATCGCTCTCTTCGCAGCGAGCTCGGGATCTGGGAGCTCGCCGAGTACGAGCATGCGCTGCTCCGACTGCTCGCCGGCGAGCGCGGCCACGTCCGCGTCGAGACCGCTGAGGTGCGCGAGGAGATCCTGCGCGAGCTCGCCGCCCCCAACCCGATCCTGGGCATCTACCGCGATTACCCCGGCGTGCAGGTGAGCATCGGCGCCCTGGCCGATGCTCCACCGCCGCCACAGCCCCCACAGCAGACTCCGCCGGCTCGGTCCCCCCTCCCGCCGCAGCGCTCGCAGCCGCAGCGCCTACCCGACCCGCTGGCGGTGACGGCTCCACAGAGCCCCGCTGCATGCCGCTCGTGCGGAACGGCGCTGCCCGACCTAGCCGGGCTGCGCTTCTGCCCCGCTTGCGGGCACGATCAGCTCGACGTCCGGTGCACTGCCTGCGACGCGTCGCTCGCACCGGCCTGGACTTATTGCATCCGCTGCGGGGAGCCGCGCGGCGGCGGCGACCGCAGGGAGCGCGCGGGCCGTTGACGGAACATCCCTTGCAACCCCTCGCGCCCGATTTGGGTGACTCTTTTCCTCGGTATGGCGGAGGCGGGATGCGACAGTGGGCGCGGGCGTGCGTGGCGGCGGGAGCTTCCGTTTCCCTGGGCTGGCTGGCGGGGTGTAACGGCGAGCACGGGGCCGGTGACGACGCGGCGCGGGTCGCGGCCGAGCAGGAAGTCGAGCCTTTTGACCCCGCACTCACGCGAAATCTTCCGCCGGGAGTGACGGCCGAGTCGGCTCAGCAGGGGCGGGAGCTGTACGCGGTCTGCGCCACCTGCCACGGGCCGGATGCTCGAGGAACGCAGCTCGGTCCTTCTCTGCGAGAGCAGGAGTGGCTCCACATCGACGGCTCGTACGAGGAGATCCAGCGCATCGTCCGCGAGGGTGTAGCGGAGCCGGAGGAGTTCCCCGTGCCCATGCCCCCTGACGGCGGCGGCGCATTCACCGAGCAGCAGCTCCGGAACGTCTCCGCTTACGTATTCGCCCTGAGCCGGCCGTGATGAAGTCGTCAGTCGCCAGTCGGCAGTCTACGGGCTGGCCTACGCGAGGGGACGACTGACGACTGACGACCCCTCATCCCATGCTCAACGCGCGCGATCTCCTCGCCCAGCTCGTCCAGCGCCAGGGCTCCGACCTTCACCTCGCCTGCGGAAGCCCACCGGTCATGCGCGTCCACGGGCGCGTGCAGCCGCTGGACGCGCCGGCGCTCAGCCCGGTGGACTTGGAGGCCGTGCTCGTCGAGGTCCTCGCGCCCGAGAAGCGAGCCCGCTTCACCGAGCAGCGCGACCTCGACTTCGTCTACGAGCTCCCCCTTCTGGGCCGATTCCGTGGGAACGCCTTTCTTCAGCACCGCGGCCCCAGCGTCGTCTTCCGGGTCATCCCTGAGAAGATCCCGACGGTCGACGAGCTCGGCCTGCCGCAGGTCATCACCGATCTCGCGCAGCTGCAGAATGGGATGGTGCTGATCACCGGCGCAGCGGGCGTCGGGAAGTCGACCACTCTCGCGGCCGTGATTGACCTGATCAACCGCACGCGGCACGACCACGTCATCACCATCGAGGACCCTATCGAGTTCGTTCACACGAACAAGAAGGCCCTGGTGAACCAGCGCGAGGTCGGACTGCACACCCACAGCTTCGCCGCCGCGCTGCGCGCCGCCCTCCGCGAAGATCCCGACGTCATCCTGGTCGGCGAGCTCCGGGACCCCGAGACGATCGCCATCGCGCTCACCGCCGCGGAAACGGGACACCTCGTGCTCGGTACTCTGCACACCGGGAACGCCTACAAGACCATCGACCGCATCATCGACAGCTTCCCTGGCGACCACCAGGCCCAGGTCCGCTCGATGCTCTCGGAAAGCCTCCGCGCGGTGGTGGCCCAGAAGCTCCTGCGCCGCCGCGACGGCAACGGCCGCGTGGTCGCCTACGAGGTTCTCATGAACACCCCGGCCATCTCCAGCCTCGTCCGCGAGGGCAAGACCTTCCAGATCCCCGGCGCCATCCAGATGGGCAAGAAGACCGGCATGGTACTCATGGACCAATCCATCAGCGACCTGGTCGCCGCCGGCATCGTCGACGCCTCCGAAGCCGCGCCGCATCTGACGAAGTGACAGGGAACAGGGCGAAACTAAGAGCAGGGGCCGCCGGCGCGCTCGATGGCGGGCCCTGCTGCGTGCCGCAGGCTGTTCCCTGTTCCCTATCCGGGTGCGTTCTTTGCATCTTCCGCTCGCGAGGTCGGCGCATCTAAATCCAGGGGGGGCAAATGGATAGAGAGATAGACCGCGTGGTGCCGCTGGACGAGCTCAGAGACTACGAGGTGGCGCGTGGGGAGCCCGACGTGCGCGGCTGGGACGTGATCGCCGGCGACGGCACCCGCATCGGCGAGGTGGACGAGCTGCTGGTCGATACTGCGGCCAAGAAGGTCCGCTTTCTCGACGTCACCGTGGACGAGGAGCTGGTCCACGACCCGGATGTCACGCAGCGCGTCATCATCCCGATCGGCTCGGCTCGCCTGCAGGAGGACGAGGATCAGGTCTTCGTGGACGGGCTCACCAGCACCGAGATCTTCCACGCGGATGAGGTGCGGCAGGAGGAGCGCCCCAGCGTGGATTCAACGGAGGAGCCAGCGGTTCTGGTCCCGCGCGAGCGCGCGATCGTAGAACTGGATCCGCCCCCGGATCAGAGCTGATCGACGGCTGCGCACCATTCGACGCACGCCCC
>JAHWJV010000478.1 GCA_019348265.1 Gemmatimonadota bacterium | reverse complement strand
CCCGGTTCCGCCGACCCACCACGCGATCCCGAGCTCCAAAGGGCGCGGTGTCCGTCAGGCGGAGTCGATGCCCGATCCCCGGGCGCCTTCACGCGAGACGGATGAGCGTGACGCGGCCTTGCGGCGCGGGGAGGCGCGTGCCCTCGCCCGCGCGGAGGGCAGACCGGAACCGCGGGACCGCTATCACGGGAGATCGAATCCCGAGGTGGCCCAGCGTGCCTTCGCCACCCTCGCCGAGAACGTCCGCGACTTCGCCATCTTCCTGACGGACCCCCAGGGGATCATCACCTTCTGGGGCGAGGGCGCGCGCCTGATAAAGCGCTGGACGAAAGACGAGGCCGAGGGCGCACACCTGCGTCTTCTGTACCCGCCCGGCGGGTCGGAGGACGGGACGGCCGAGGAGCACCTCCTGCAGGCGGCGGAGAGCGGCGAGTACATTGGCGAAGGACACCGGGTGCGCGGCGACTGCACCCTGTTCTGGGCCGGGATCTCACTTACCGCGCTGCGCGATTCCGACGGGACTCTCCTCGGCTTCGCGAAGGTTACCCGCGATCTGACCACCCGGCGCGCCGAGGCGGCAACGCGGGCGGCGGCGTACGAGCAGGTGGAGGAAGCGAGCAGGCTCAGGGGTGACCTGCTGGAGCAGATGACCCGTGCGCGCGAGGAGGTCGAGCAGCGTGTGGCCCAGCGCACCGAGGAGCTTCGGGCAGCGTCGGCGCGGCTTCAGGCCGAGATGGAAGAACGCACGCGCATCGAGAACGCGCGTAATGAGGTGCTTCGGCAGCTTGTCGCCGTCGAGGAGCAGGAGCGACTTCGAGTGTCGCGCGAGCTGCACGATCAGATGGCGCAGCTGGTTACAGCCCTGCTGCTCGGGCTGAGAACGATGCAGCAAAAGACGGAGCCCCCGCCCCCCGGACTCACGGACGTGCAGCGGATCGCGGAGCAGATCGCGCGCGCCGTCCATCTCATCGCCTCCGAGCTCCGGCCCCCGGCGCTCGACCGGCTCGGACTCCGGCAGACGCTCCACGCACATCTTGACGAGTGGTCGCAGCGGTACGGCGTCGAGGCGGAGTTCCAGGCGATCGGCATCGACGCGGAGCGATTCGCGCCGGAGGTGGAGACCACTCTCTTCCGAGCCGTTCAGGAAGGGCTCACCAACGTGGCCAAGCACGCGAACGCGCGCTGTGTGAGCCTGATCCTGGAACGTCGGCCGGGCTCGGTCGGCGTGATACTCGAGGACGACGGGCGTGGCTTCGAGGTGGAGGAGGCGACCGTTGGCGCCATTGGGTCGGGCCGCCTGGGGCTTCTCGGGATGCGCGAGCGCATCGAGCTTCTCGGCGGCCGACTCGAGATCGAGTCCGCTCCAGGAAGCGGAGCGTCCATCTTCGCGCGCCTCCCCGATCTCCCCGTTCCGGCGGATTCCTCCTCCGCCAACGGTGTCGGCTGACCGGAGACCTCGTCTCCGTTCGTGGCCAGGCGGTCGTCCGCGGCTCCATGTCGGCGCCCCGTGCGACGCTGCCCGAACCCGGCTATCTTTCCGTTTGCGCTCCTGGTGCACGAGCCCAGGGAGTGGAGCCCCAGACACGCCGTATTCGTTTTCCTGGAGAGGCAGTCACAATGAGCCGAGACGCCCGGTGGATCGAGGACAAGATCCAAGCGGTCAGGGGTTACGTGCGCGGCGCGAAGTCCGTCCCAACGCTGATCGACAAGGCGGAGACCGCGCTCACCAAGCTCCGCGACGACACCACCAGCGCGGAATTCCCCGAGAAGGCCGCGGTCATGGTAGCGATCGATTCCGCGCTCGCGGAGTTCCAGGCGAACCACGCGACGGCGGCCGTCCAGCACCTGAGCCGCGCATTGATGGTGGTCTCGCGCTCCAGCCCCTGAGCAGCGTGGCCGAGCTGCGCCCCTGGCGGTGCGGCCGCGAAGATACACGACAGAGCCCCGCCCGGATCACCCGAGCGGGGTTCTGTCGCGCGTCTCGGGCTCATTGGCGCGTAACGAGAAGATCGACCTCATACCGCGTAGCCACGATGGTGGAGCCGGACGCGGGCGTCACCGGCTCAGACGCAGCGGACGTCGGACGGGCAGCGCGAGTCCTCCACAGCGCCGACTCGCCACGGTCGGCCGCGCACCTCTGAGCGGCGGCCCACGTGAGCGGTTACCGTCGGTGGGAGCTCTCTTCAGTCGGCGTCTCCGGCCGCTCGTACGCGGTCGCGAGCAAACCGGGCGTGCTTGCCCATGGGCGCTCCGACCCTTCGGCCCTCCTGCTAGCGGAGCGTGCGCATGTGGAACCGGGCGATCTGGTCGTTCATCTGAACTGCGGCGGCGGGCTCTTCGGCAGCGTCGCGGCGAACCGCGGCGGAGCTGCCCGGGTGTTTTTGAGCGATCGCAATGTACTCGCCGTCGAAGCTGCGCGCCGAACCCTCGCGGCCAACGGAGCGGAGCAGGCAGAAGTCCTCATCGGCCACGGCACGGCCACGCTACCTGCGGGCATCGAAGCCGACGTGGTGGCGATCCGCGCGCCGCACGAGAAGCTCGCCCTCTTCCAGCTCCTCTGGGATGCGTTCGGGATGATCCGGGTGGGGGGCTACTGCTACCTCGCCGGCGCGACGAACGAGGGGGTGAAGCCGGCGGCGCGATCGCTCGAGCGTCTCTTCGGGAACGCACGTGTGCTGGGGCACCGCGACGGGCATCGCGTCGTTGCCGCGGAGAAGCGCTCCGCCGATCCCGCGAGCCCCGATGAGCTCGTGAGCCCATATCTCGACGCCGACGTCTTCCACGAGATCGACGCCACGCTCGGCGGCGTGTCGCTGCGCCTCTTCTCTCGCCCGGGCGTCTTCTCCTGGGATCACCTCGACGAGGCCACCGCCGTCCTGGCCGACCAGATCCGGATTCCGCCCGGCGCTTCGGTCCTCGACCTGGGGTGCGGTTCGGGGGGGCTGGGCACCGTCGCGGGTAGGCTCTCCGGGGCCGGGCGCGTCTGCATGTTGGACGCGGATTCCGAGGCCGTCCGCTGCGCCGCGCGTACCGCCGCCGCCGCGGGGCTCCCCGATGCGCGTGCCCTCGTCAGCGACGTAGCCTCCGCGGTGCTCGAGGAG
>JAHWJV010000477.1 GCA_019348265.1 Gemmatimonadota bacterium | reverse complement strand
TCGAGGACTCTCCGCGCGGGCGCGTCCTCCACCGGGTCGATCTCGACCCGGAGCGCGTGTCCTGGTCTGCCCGCAAGATCAGTCTTCCGCTGGATATCTCCGTCATTCCCGATGCGAGCTACGCGATTCGGCTCCAGTCGCCGACGACGAGCGGGTGCTACGGGTTCGCCTTTCGCGACGATCTCGCCTCCGCGGGTGTCGAGGCGTTCGTCAGCACGGACGCGGGAACGACCTGGACGGTCGAGCCCACGCGGAGCGTGAAGATCGAGCTGTCGTTCTAGCAGCTCGGGATGAACGGGTTCGACTCTCGTCAGTTCCGCTCGAATGCGGTGCTGCGCTACGAGTACAGACCCGGCAGCACGTCGTTCGTCGTCTGGCGGCAGGGCCGCAGCAGCTACCTGGTACCGGGCGATGCTGGATACAACGACGACTACGACGTGCGACGCGATTACGATGCGGCGTTCTGGGATGACCCGCACAACACGCTCCTGATCAAGTGGTCGTACTGGCTCAACCCCTGAGTGCTCCACGGTCCATGGTAGGCGTATCCAATGACAGAAGAGGTCCCGACAGGGACCCCTTCTGGCACTACCGGGAACGCTCGGCCCGCCTCAGAACTCCAGATCCACCACGTGTAGCTGCCGTGTCCACGTAGCGGGGTCGAGCGCGCCGAAGCGGATCCTGTCACCAGCGCGATCCCAGCGCGGGTGGAAGTCGCATCGCGTGTCGCCGGTGACGAAGATCTTCTCCTTCATCGGCATTCCGGTGATGGCGAGCAGCTCATTCGCTGCGGGCTCGTAGAGCCACGACGATTGGAAGAGCGTCGCCGACGTCGCGCCTATCGCAGCAGCAGTTGGACCTGCGTGTAGATGGTCATCACCGCCAATGTGCCGAACAAGTGCGCCGACCAGCCGAGCGCCGCCGTCCGGAACGGCCCGATTCGAATCGGCCCCGGGAGCAGCTTCTTGTTCAGCGCGATCAACAGAATCGAGTACATGAACATCATGGTGCCGCCGGTCGAAGCCGAGATCACCAGCAGCGGGATCGGCTGGGAGACACCCGCGATCAGGATTCCGCACCCGAGCCCCACGATCCCCCACACCAGCCAGAAGTACAGGCGACTCTCCGATAGACGTGATGTCGGCAGATAGGTGCTCTTCAGGATGTCGGCCGCGAGGCGACTCGTGTAGTCGATGATCCCCATCGCCGAGCCGAACAACGAGAACGCGCCGACCGCCAGGAACAGGATGCCGAACCACCGGCCGACCGACGCCTGGAGACGCTGAGCTTCGAACTGGAGGAACGAGACATTGTTCGGCAGGTCGGGCTCGCCGAAGAGAGTCGAATGAGCGAGCATCGACGTCAGGGCGATCGTAACGACGGTCATGAGGACGAAGCTGAACACCTGCTCCAGGTTCGCGAAGCGCCACCAACTGCGCCAGCGGGCCATGTTGGACGGGGTCGGCTCGAAAATATAGCTGGCCCGGGTCGGCGCCGCCTCGAGCGCACCCGTCACGGGGCTCACGAGCCTCGGAACGTACTGGCCCATGCCGAATCCCTTGTCGCGAATCCAGTTACTCTGACACAGGTTCTGCCCGCCGCCGGCTCCGGCGAACGCGATCGCACCGAACACCAGGGCGATGCTGAGGCCCGGAGGGATGTTACCGAACCCCAGGAAGCCTTCCGGCAGTGCCTGCCACGATTCACCCTCGATGGCGAACACCATCCCCAGCGCGACCAGAATGCCGACCGCCGCGACCTTGACGAAGATGAGGCGCTCGAGCGCAACGTAGATGACCGGCGCCAGCGTCAGCGCCGCGCCGATCAAGAGGAGGCTGAGCGCGGCGATTACGGGTGGACTTCCGCCGAACAGATAGGATACGAGCGTGGCGGAGCTGAGTGCCCATCCGGGCCACAGGTTCGCGAAGTAGACGAGAACGGCGAATACGAGTCCCCAGTGCTTCCAGAAACGATTGAATCCCGTCAGCGCGGTTTCGCCCGTCGCCAGCGTGTAGCGCTCGATCTCCATGTTGAGGAAGAACTGCGTGACGACGCCGATCAGCGCTCCCCACAGCAGCACGAGCCCGACCTGCGAGGCGATGTACGGCCAGAGCACGAACTCGCCCGACGAAAGCCCGACGCCGCCGGCCACCACGCCCGGACCCACGAGGCGCCAGTAGTTGCGGGGCGGCTCCGGGAGGTCACGTATTTCACGCTGCGGCAGACCCAGTCCACGAGCAGTCAAAGCAGTTCCTCCGGTATCGGTTTGTGGCAGAACTGACGAACGGCAGCCGCAAATAAGATCGTTCGTTACAAGCGGGATCGACATGTACAGAGACGGCAACACTCGGCCTACCCGAGACGGCCCAGGCACGAAGGGTCGCGCGGAAGTCTGAAGTCGAAGGCATGCTCGGCCCTTGGTCGCCTGCAACCTGCGTTAGATCCTATGTAGGACGGGGCCGCCGCGGTTAAGCTCAACCTGGAAGTTCATCACTCTACCCAGGAGGAGCCCATGACAACCACGACGACCCCGAACGTGACCGCGAACCCGGCTGAGATCATCATGGCGATGAGCTTCGAGCTGGGGGTTTCACAATGGAAGATTGCCTTCAGCACCGGCTTGGGTCAACCTCCTCGAATCCGCACCATTGCGGCGCGGGATCTGACAGCGCTGGCGCGCGAGATCGCGTAGGCCAAGGCGTGGTTCAGGCTTCCGGCGGATACGCGAGTGGTGAGCTGCTACGAGGCGGGCCGCGACGGGTTCTGGATCCACCGGGCGCTTCGGGCGATGGGAGTGGAGAACCTGGTGGTGGACTCGGCGAGCATCGAGGTGAGCCGGCGCGGCCGCCGACCCAAGACGGATCGCCTGGATGCGGGCAAGCTGGTCGGTATGCTCCTTCGCTGGCTCGCTGGCGACAAGCGGACGTGGAAGGTGGCGCGGGTGCCCACGGTGGAGGAGGAGGACCGCCGGCAGCTTCACCGCGAGCTGATCACCGCGCGGCGGGATCGCACCCGGGTCACGAACCGGATCAAGTCGCTGCTCTTCGCGCAGGGGGTACATCTTCCGGAGCTCGGCGATCTGCCCCGCGTGCTTCCCACGCTCCA
>JAHWJV010000476.1 GCA_019348265.1 Gemmatimonadota bacterium | reverse complement strand
GACCTCGAACGCCTCCGCCGCCCGCGCCTCGTAGTTGAAGCCCGGCACCTTCACGCGCGGGATCGGCTTGCCGATCGCGCGCTCGATCGCCCGAACGTCGTTCTCCTCCTCGGGAGCCACGAAGGTGTACGCCTCGCCGATCGCATCCGCGCGCGCGGTGCGCCCGACGCGGTGGATGTAGTCCTCTGGCTGCGCCGGAACGTCGAAGTTCACCACGTGCTCGAGCGCCTCGACGTCGATCCCGCGCGCGGCGATGTCGGTCGCCACGAGCACGCGGTACTTCCCGGCCTTGAAACCGTCCAGCGCCTCGGTGCGCGCAGCCTGGCTGCGGTTGCCGTGGATCCGCGCGGCGTTCAGGCCGTTCTTCTCCAGCAGCTCGGCGAGCCGGTTCGAGCGGTGCTTGGTCCGGCAGAAGACGATCACGTTACCGACGTCGCCGCGGCGCAGCAGCTCCATCAGGAGCTGGGCCTTCATGTCCTGCTTCACCGGGTAGAGCGCCTGCGTGATTCCCTTCGCCGGCGCGGCCTTGCGGTCCACGCTGATCTGCACCGGGTTCCGCAGCATCTCGCGGGCGAGCTCCCCGATCTTGGGCGGAATAGTAGCGCTGAAGAAGAGCGTCTGCCGCCTGCTCGGGAGCTGCTTCAGGATACGGCGGATGTCCGGGAGGAAGCCCATGTCCAGCATCCGGTCCGCCTCGTCGAGCACCAGCACCTCGAGGCTCGAGAAGTTGGCGTACGAGCTCTGCAGGTGGTCGAGGAGGCGACCCGGGGTCGCCACGATCACGTCCACTCCGCGGCGGAAGGCCTGCTCCTGGGGCCCCGGCTTCACACCACCGAAAACCGTGGCGCCGGTCACTCCACTCTTTCCGGCGAGCGACACCAGGTGCTCATGGATCTGCGCGGCGAGCTCCCGGGTGGGGGATAGCACCAGCGCCCGCGTCGTGCCACGCGGTAGCGAACGCAGCCGCTCCAGGATCGGGAGAAGGAAGGCGGCCGTCTTGCCGCTTCCCGTCATCGCCGCGGCCAGAACGTCCCGTCCCTCCAGCGCCGGCGGAATCGCCTGCTGCTGGATTTCGGTAGGCTGCGTGAAACCGAGCTCCTGCACGCTGGCGAGGAGACTCGGGTGTAGCTTGAACGACTCGAAGCTCATTTGCTCTTTTCGGGGGCCGCGTGAGTCCTCCACCCGCATCGGGGCGAAGCGCCGCATCTCGCGGTAACGGAAAAAGTGAGCGGTGGGCTCGCGACAGAGCCCACCGCCCACGACTCGAAACCTATCCTACACCGACCCCCCGATAAAGTTACCGGAGAGTTCGAGCGAGTCTTCGTTACGACCGCGGCTTCGCGGTACGCACCTCGCCGCCGCCGGAGCTGCCCGAGCCCGAGGATCCGCTCGACGAGCCGGAGCCCGAGGACCCGGAGGAAGAGCTGCCCGAGGAGCCGCTGGGCCGCGAGCTCGGCTCACCGGTCGAGCCGCGGTTCCCGCCACCGCTGTAACCGCGTCCGTTCACCATGCGGCCGCGCTGCGGCGCCTCCACGTCCTGGTCCGAGCCACGGACGACGATGACCGGGCGGTTGTAATACGAGCCGTAGCCATAACGGGAGCCGTACCCGTTCCCGTAGCCGTACCGCGAGTCGTAGCCGTACCCGTAACCATACCCGAGGTAGCCGGGATACCCCATGCCATACATCCAGGGGTCGCGGGCGAATGCCTGATCGGTCCCGCCGCCGAGTGCCCGCTCGTCGGCGCGGACCTGCGGGTTGCCGTTGCGGTTGATCGCGAAGCGCTCCGGGTAGGAGAGCGCCACCATCATGTCGATCGCGCGGGAGGAAACGCCCGCCTCCGCAAGCTGGACGAGCCGGCGCGCGTTCAGCTCCATGGCGAAGCCCTGCCCTCGCTCGGCGAGCCAGGCCTCTACCACGCCGGCGCCGACGCGCCCGGAGGCTTCGATCACCTCGTTGGTAGTCACGTCCGACGCGGCCGACATGCGGGCCGTGCTCGCGGTGAATGTCCGCCCCTGAAGCGCCGAAGCTACCTCGGCCGGAATGCCCTCGAGCCCGCCGAGCGGGCGGTAGCGCAGCACGCGAACAGCCTCCTGGCTCCCCGCCGCGAGGCCTTCGACGTCGATCCACGACCCCGTCGACGACATTGCCATTATGCCGGTCGACTTCCGCTGGAAGCCACCCGGGCAGGTGTACTCGGCCTTGCGATAGATGCGGCGTCCGTCCGCCGACCAGTCGGCGGTGATGGTACCGACGCAGCTCTCGCGGTCGACGCGCGTCGGGGTGCCCGTCGCGGCCAGCGTCTCCCGTCCGGCCACCCGGCCGTCGACTACGGTCACGATCTCCACCGCCGAGCCGCCGGAGGCCGGGACGACGCAGACCGTCGGCCCCGCGGCCGCAATCGTCCCCTCGGTCACCGGAGCTTCCGCCTGCCAGCACCCCGTCCATGCCGTCCAGCGTGGATCCAGGTTCGTACTCTGTGCCGATGCCCCCTGCGGGAGCAGCGCGAGCACGATCGCGCTCGCGACGACGATCCCCTTCCCTGATAGCCTGGTCATATCGCCCCCGCTGTTAGAGCCTGATGTGAATGCCGACGGTTGCCGAAAGACCGGAAAGGTCGATCGGCTCGAACCCCTCGAACGCGCGCGGATCCAGCCGGGCCTCACCCCAATCATACCGCCCCTCTGTCGTGATCGCCAATCGCGGCGAGAGCGAGAGATCGACCCCCGCGAACCCGTGCGCGGTCCTGGTCCACCCCTTCGACTCCAGCAGGTCGGACCTCACGACGAACGTCTCCGAGTTGAAGAAATCTCCCTCCTGCCGGAATCGGTACCACATCCCCCCGCCACCCGCGCCTACGTACGGCGCGTAACGCGACGGTACCCAGGCGAACCTGCCAACCGCATTGCCCGGAGAGTTGATGTACGCCTTCACGCTCGCCGTCGCGGGAATCCGCTCGAAGGTGGTGGTCTGCTCGATCGGCCGGTCCTTGTTGTCCACCCAGTCGCGATACTCGGAGCTCTTCTCCGTGCCCGAGTAGGCGGTGCCGAGCACGACCTGCACGCGCGGCGTGACGTTGAGGCCGAGGTCCGCGGCGATCCTGGGGCCGCTGAAATC
>JAHWJV010000475.1 GCA_019348265.1 Gemmatimonadota bacterium | reverse complement strand
CTGCTCCAGGCGACTTTGCCGCCGGAGAGGGTATCTCCGGCGGCGTCGCGAATAATCGCGCGCAGCGGAAGCGTGGCGCCGATGTCGAGCGTGTCCCGATCGGGAGTTATCTCCACCGACGCCGCGACCCTGGGCGCCGGCGGTGTGGGAGCCGCGGGAGGCGCCGGTGGCGGCTCGGTACCGTGCTCACACGCCGCCAAGCCCAGGAACAGGAGCGGCAGGAGCCGAGCGAACCTTCTCATGATGAACACCCCACATAGAGGTCGAACCAGCGCTTATAAAGAAACGGCTGAAGCGTGCCGGTTCTGACCTCCAGTCTCGGCGAGTCACTGTCCCGCAGGGTGACCGGGCGTGCTGGCACCGCTGCGGGGTGATGGTTCAGCGCCCCCCGCCGAAGTTGTATACGAAGTTCACCAGGGGCACGCAGCAATGGAAGTCGGCATCTCCCACGCCGATCCCGATGCCGAGATCGCCGGCCAGCCTTTCGCCGAAAATCCGGATGCCGCCCCCGAGCAGCCCCATGTACCGCGTCTCCTCGCGCGGGCGAACGGTCGGGAGTTGCTCGCCCGGCGCGTGGAAAACGCCGCCGTTGTCGTAGACCGTCTCTCTGTAGGAGATCATGTAGTTTTCGGTGATCAGCTTCACCCGTGCCCCCGCCCGGGTCTCCCCACCGAGCATGAATGCCGGCCGATTCTGCACGTCCGACCCCGCGAACCCCCACCCGGCCCCGGCGGTCACCGCGTGGTCCGCGCTGCCCCATGTCCCCGCGCCGTACAGGATCCCCGCGACATCGCTGTCCTCCTCTCCCCCGTCCGCTCCTGCGTCGCTGGCGAGGTCGAAGAAGGCGAGCACACCCGTAGAGACGTTCATCCGCTCGCTCGCGATTACCTGCACCTTCGGGGCGAGGTAGAGAATCCGCCCGATCGCCTCCGGGACGATCGGTGTCCCGCCGGCGATGGTCAGCCTGTCGGTCAGGCCGTACGAGAGGAACGGCAGGAAGAGCTCGAAGGCGCCGATGTAGCCGTCGGCGGCGCGAAGGGCGCGGCCGGTGGGGCCGAAGAACAGGCGAGTGCTGTTGGGATCTTCCACCCAGACCGCGCCATCGTCGCGTACGGTGCCGCGGATCGGCGCGGCCGCCCGGATCTGGGTGCGCGCGAGCTCCACCCGGACACCGGCTTGCGTCACGAGCACGACCTGCTGCGGGTCGGCGCTGACCACCTTCCCGAAGAGCACGGACCCGTCCTGAAGCCGCAGCTCGTACACGGTGTCGCTCGGCGCGAGGCGTAGAGGCGCCGCGTTCTCCTGTGAAGACGCCGGTCGCGCGACGGCCGTGAGAGCCAGGAGCAGCAGGACGAGGGCTCCCAGCCCCCGGACGAGTGGGCGGAGCTGCCTATGTTCGATGATCATGGGACCTCGCGGCTGAAAGGGTAGCTGTGCAGTCGCCTGCGCTGTTATTTTCAAGGGTAGCGCAGGGCCCTCAATCGGGTCTCAACCCGGAATCATCCCATCGCTCATGTCAGCGATTCAACGCAGGAAGAGCGTCGCGGTAGACGTCGGCGGAGTGCGCGTCGGCGGCGGCCACCCGGTGGTCGTGCAGTCGATGACGAACACCGACACGGCCGACGTGGACGGGACGATCCGCCAGGTCGCCGCGCTCTGGCGGGCCGGGAGCGAGATCGTGCGCGTGACGGTGAACAACGACGCGGCGGCGCAGGCGGTGCCCTACATCGTGGACGGGCTCGCCAGCCGGGGGGTGCACGTCCCCATCGTCGGCGACTTCCACTACAACGGGCATCTTCTCCTCACGAAGTACCCCGACTGTGCCCGCGCGCTCGCCAAGTTCCGCATCAACCCGGGGAACGTCGGGACCACGCGGCGAGACGCGAACTTCACCACGATCATCGAGCAGGCGATCGAGTATGGCAAGCCGGTTCGCATCGGCGTGAACTGGGGCTCGCTCGACCAGTCGCTGCTCACGACCATGATGGACGCCAACGCCCTGCTCCCCGCGCACGAGCGGCTGGACGCGCAGGAGGTGCTGCGCGAGGCGATGGTCGAGAGCGCGCTGCGCTCCGCCGCGCTCGCGGAATCGGTGGGGCTCCCGCACGACCGCATCATCCTTTCCGCCAAGGTGAGTGGCGTCCAGGACCTGGTGTCGGTCTATCTCCGCCTCGGAGCCCGCTGCGACTATCCGCTCCACCTGGGGCTCACCGAGGCCGGGATCGGCACCAAGGGCATCGTCGCTTCGACCGCCGGCCTGTCGATTCTTCTGCAGCAGGGCATCGGCGACACGATCCGCGTCAGCCTCACGCCCAAACCGGGCGGCGACCGCGCGGAGGAGGTGCACGTCGCGCAGCAGATCCTCCAGTCGCTGGAGATCCGGTCCTTCTCCCCGCAGGTGACATCGTGCCCCGGCTGCGGGCGGACGACCAGCACCTATTTCCAGAAGCTGGCCGAAGAGATCCAGAACTACCTTCGGGACCAGATGCCGGTCTGGCGCGAGCGGCACCCGGGCGTCGAGGAGATGAAGGTCGCGGTGATGGGCTGCGTGGTAAACGGGCCCGGCGAGTCGAAGCACGCGAACCTCGGGATCTCGCTCCCCGGCACCTTCGAGGACCCGGTCGCCCCGGTGTACGTCGACGGGGACCACCACGCGACGCTGCGCGGCGATCACATCGCCGAAGAGTTTCAGCGCATCCTGGACGAGTACGTGGAGACGCATTACCCGGCGACGGACGCGGTCGGGGTCTGAGCTACTATCGGCAGCGGCGCTCCCCCTCGTGAAGACGACGGAGTAGTGGAATCATTCTCGACGTCCGGCGTCTCCAGCACCAGGTTCAAGTTGCGGCTACCACGAGCCCGAAGCTTACGCGCCCGCCTGCTCCTTCTCGTCCTTCTCGCCGTGGTCCCGGCGCTCGGGATGATCCTCTACGACGGATTCGCGGAGCGGCGCGCGGCCGGAACCCACGCTCGCCGGGATGCTCTGGAGCTCGCGCGGGGCGCCGCCCGCGACCAGGAGCGCCTCACCGTCGAGACCCGCCAGCTCCTCGCCGTCCTGCCGCGCCTTCCGCAGCTCCGGTCCGATCCGGAAGAGTGCAACGCTTTCCTCCGTCAGCTTCTC
>JAHWJV010000474.1 GCA_019348265.1 Gemmatimonadota bacterium | reverse complement strand
GGGAAAACTCCGCGCGTTTTCCACGGGCAGCGCGCCTGGGAGTTTACATAATGCGCATTATACGAAGTAGCGAGGAACGGAATTCAGGGATGCCGCCTCCGCTCCGACGGCGCTCACCCTCCTCCGAAGTGCACTGCATCCGTGAAGCCGTTCCAAGCCGTCGAGGCCGCCGGGATGTTCATCGCCCCGGGCGGAACGCGATCGCGCGGCAGCGTCGATCTGTGGAGGTCGTTTCAACTCGGAGCGGAGCGAGCGCGTGGGCTCGTGGGCGGTCTCAGTTGGTTCCGAGCCGACGGCTGGCTTCCTCCAGCCGGCTGCGCTCCTCGGGCGTGAGCGATCCGATCCCGTCGGAGGAGATTTTGTCGAGGATGCGGTCGACATCGTCGAGCGGTCTGTGGGTCGGCTCCGCGGCTCGCGGTCTGGAAGGTGCGGCCGGCCTCGGCGGCTCGACCACGAGCTTCTTCGACGGACCTGGCAACAGGTCCCGCCAGCCGCGCTTCTTTTTCTTTTTTTTCGGCGAGCCGTAGACCTCGCCAAAGGCGGACGGCGCGAGCGGGCTCTTCAGATAGCCGAAAGCCGCCAGTGCGCCACCGAGGTGCGCCAGGTGCGCCGTGCCGTTCCGCGTGCCGTTCAGCGCCGAAACGAGGTTGAGCGTGACGAGGCCCGCCACCAGCCATTTCGCCTTGATCGGGAAGATTCCCCAGATGTAGATGGGGCTGTCGGGCCAGTACATGGCGAACGCCACCATGACGCCGAACACGGCCCCGGACGCCCCGATGATGGCAGAGTTCCAGAACAGGACGGAAAGCAGCGCCCCGCCCAGGCCGCAGAGGAGGTAGAACTTGATGAACTCGCGTGAACCCCAGCGATCCTCCAGCACCGGCCCAAAGAAGAACAGCCCCAGCATGTTCATCAGGAGGTGAAAGAAACCTCCGTGCGTGAACATGTAGGTGAGCACCGTCCAGGGCTGATAGAGTGCATCCGACGGCCGGAAAGCGAGGTAGCCCGTGATGTCGAACCGGAAGAGCAGGCGCGCGAGCAAGCCGACCGCGAACACGGCGGTGTTCGCAATCAGCAGCCGCCTCACCCAGAGGGTGAGCATCGAGCCGAATGGATTGGAAGAGTAGTTCGAGTACGCCATACGTCTGGTTCAGTCACCATCGCGAGGGGGTCAAAGGTACGACCCCGCCTTCGCCGCCGGGTTCCGAGTCTCTCGCCTATCCTTGGAGCGCCAGCCCGATGATGCGCTCGCAGAGCTCGGGGAACTCGATCCCCGCGGCGGCCGCCCCTTTCGGGAGCAGGCTGGTCGCCGTCATGCCGGGAAGCGTGTTCGCCTCAAGGCAGTAGAGGTGCTCCTTCGCGAGGATGAAATCGATCCGGGCGTAGCCACGGAGCTTCAGCACCCGAAAGGCGCGCAGCGCGTACGCCTGGACCTGCGCGGTGACTTCCTGCGCGAGCGGAGCCGGGCAAAGATATTCGGTCATGCCGGGCGTGTACTTCGACTCGTAATCGTAGATCCCCTTCTTGGGTCGAATTTCGACGGGTGCGAGCGGCTGGTCGCCGAGGACGCCCACCGTGAGCTCATGCCCGCGAACGAACTTCTCGATCATGACCTCGCTGTCGAACTTGCCGGCCGCCTGCACCGCCTTCGCGAGATCCTCCTCCCGCTCGACGACGAAAAGGCCGACGCTGGATCCCTGTCGCGACGGCTTCACGATGCAGGGATAGCCGACGTAATCGCCGATCGTATCGGGATCGTATTCGAAATCGGGCGCGCGAGCGATGCGCCACGGCAGCGTCGGTACGTCGGCGTCGCGCAGCAACCGCTTGCTGATGTCCTTGTCCATGGCGATCCCGGAGCCCAGCGGACCGGTGCCCGTGTAGCGAACTCCCACCAGGTCCAGGAAAGATTGGAGGGTGCCGTCCTCACCCTCTCCGCCGTGGAGTGCCAGGAATGCCACGTCCGCCCTGGTCAGCTGCCGGATTCCCCCGAGCTGGTGCGGGGTGAGCACCCGGCCGAGATCCGAGGGCGGCTGCGCGTGCACGCCCTCCGGGAGAAGCTGCGCCTCGTCCGCCTCGGCCACGAACCCGCGGGCCGTGTCGATCGCCGACACCTCGTGCCCGCGGTCGCGGAGCGCGCGCACCACCGCCAGTCCGCTCGCGAGCGAGACCTCCCGCTCCTCACTCGTTCCCCCCATCAAGACGGCGATCTTCATTGGCGATCCTTCTCGGCGTGGCTGGGTGATTCGTTGACCGGCGCCGTGCCCACGGGCGCCGCTCCGAAGTGGCGAAGCACCGTCCGGGCCAGCGACGGTCCGAAGCCGGGCAACCTTGCGATCTCTTCCTCCGACGCGGTGCGTAGCGCACGCACCGAGCCGAACCGCTCGAGGAGCAAGCGCTGACGCGCCGCGCCCACCCCGGGGATCGTCGCCAGCTCGGAGGCCACGGTGCGCCTGGTGCGGAGCTTCCGGTTGTAACTGACCGCGAAGCGGTGTGCCTCGTCGCGCGCCCGCTGCAGCAGCCGCAGCGCGCTCGAGCGGCGCGGGAGGCGCACGGCGTCCGAGCGCCCAGGGAGGAAGACCTCCTCCTCCTTTTTTGCCAGGCTCACCACCGCCTGACTCGCCAGGTCTAGCGCTTCCAGGGCGCTGCGGGCCGCGGTGAGCTGACCCTTCCCGCCGTCGATCACGATGAGGTCCGGCAGCGGCTTCCCTTCCTCCATGCGGCGTCGGAAATAACGCGCCACGGCCTCGTTCATCGACCGGAAGTCGTCGTTCCCCCAGTCGCCCTTGATCCGCAGGTGGCGATATTCGGCCTTGTTGGGCTCCGCGTTCGTGAACCCCACGGCGGAGGCGACCGTCTCGCTTCCCTGCGTGTGCGAGATGTCGAAGCACACCAGGAAACGCGGCACCGACTCGAGCTCGAGCACTTCCTGCAGCTCGTAGAGTGCGTCCGGTGCGCGCTCGGCGGCCGCGTTGCCCAGCATCTTCTTTTCCTCGAGCAGGTGACGCGCGTTCTGCGCCGCCAGCTCGATCGCGCGAACTTTCTCCCCGCGCTGCGGCACGCGCAAGCGAACCGTCCGGCCAGCGCGCTCGCTCAGGAGCGGCTCCAGCAACGCCCGGTCCTCGA
>JAHWJV010000473.1 GCA_019348265.1 Gemmatimonadota bacterium | reverse complement strand
CGGCCGCCCGATGCCCTCAGCCTCGAGCGTCTTTACCAGCGTCGCCTCGGTATAGCGGGCGGGGGGCTGTGTTTCGTGCCCGAGCGGCTCGAGCTTGAGCAGGCCGAGCGGGTCGCCCTTCGCGAGTGTCGGGAGCGGCTCCTCGCGGTCCTCGAGCGCCGCATCGGGATCGTCCGACCCCTCGACGTAGGCGCGGAAGAATCCGGGGAAGTCGATGCGCCGACCGGAGGCACGGAACAGCGCGTCGTCCGCATGTATCTGCGCGGTGATCTGCGTGAGTCGCGCGTCCTCCATCTGGCTCGCCACGGTCCGCTTCCAGATCAGCTCGTACAGCGCGGCTTCCTTCCCCGACAACCTGAGCTCTTCCACCGTCCGCATCTCGGTTCCGGCGGGGCGGATCGCCTCGTGCGCCTCCTGCGCACCCTTCGACTTGGTCGTGTACTGGCGCGGCTTCGGGGTGAGGTAGGCGTCGCCGTACAGGCGGCGGATGCGCGAGCGAGCCGCGTCGATCGCCTGCTGAGACAGGTTGACCGAGTCCGTTCGCATGTAGGTGATGTACCCCTCCTCGTACAGCCGCTGCGCGATGCGCATCGTCTCACGCGCGGAGAGGCGAAGCTTCCGGTTCGCCTCCTGCTGCAGCGTTGATGTCGTGAAGGGCGGGTACGGCCGACGAACGCTCGGCTTCTCCTCCGTCTCCCCTACCCTCCAGCTCGCCTTGTCCAGCCGTTTCGCCAGCTCGCGCGCTTCCGCCTCGCGGAAGACCGCGACGTTCGCGCCTTCGCGCAGCCTGCCGGTCGTCTCGTCGAAGTCCTTCCCCGTCGCGACCCGCTTACCGGCTACCGAGACGAGCTGCGCCGTGAACCGGTCCGCCGGGGGAGCAGCCGTGGAGCCCTTCGCCAGGTGTGCCTTCAGGTCCCAGTAGCTCGCCGAGCGGAAGGCGCGCCGCTCCCGCTCGCGCTCCACCAGCAGCCGCACCGCCACCGACTGCACCCGCCCGGCGGAAAGACCACTCGCGATCTTCTTCCAGAGCAACGGGGACACGGTGTATCCGACGAGCCGATCCACGATGCGGCGGGTCTCCTGCGCTCGCACCAGGTTGTCGTCCACCTGGCGCGGCGACTCGAGCGCCGCCCGGATCGCCTCCGGGGTGATCTCGTGGAAGACGATCCGCGAGACGGGTACGCGCGGCTTCAGCACCTCCAGCAGGTGCCAGCCGATGCTCTCCCCCTCGCGGTCTTCGTCGGTGGCCAGGATCAGCTCGTCCGCTCGCTTCAGCTGGTCGCGAAGCTCCCCGACCACCTTCCTCTTCGGGCCCGGCACCACGTACAGCGGCTTGAAACCGTGCGCCACGTCCACGCCCAGCCGTGCCCAGTCCTCTCCCTTCTGCGCGGCGGGAATGTCGCTGGCCGACTCCGGCAGGTCACGTACGTGACCCATCGACGCCGCCACCTCGTACCCCGGGGGGAGGAAGCCGCGGATGGTCTTTGCCTTCGTGGGCGACTCCACGATCACGAGCCGCGTTCCTCGTTCAGCCTTCGTCGGCATGTGCCTTGTTGGATGAGCTTTCCGACGGCGCGACCGCGGATCCCCGCAGGTGCGCCTCTATCTCGCCGACGACCGCGCCGATGTCGCGGCCGTCCGTTGCTACGGTAATATCGGCACCCTGATACAACGGTTCGCGCGCCGCCAGAAGCGCTCGTGCGGCCGCCGCTGGATCGGGCGCGTCCAGCATTGGCCGGACGGCTCCGGCGACATCGCCGCGGACCCGCGCAAGTGCCGTCTCCGGTGAGACCTGGAGCCACACGGTGAGTGACCGGGGGGGGACCAGCTGAGGAGCTTCCGGGTTCGTCACCCAGCCGCCGCCGCAGGAGAATACCGTACCAGACCTGCCGATCAGCGCCCGGGTGGCTTCGACCTCGAGACGGCGGAAGGCCGGTTCGCCCCCGTCCCTGAAGATAGCGGCTATGGGCCGTCCCGCGCGTCGCGCGATCTCCCGGTCGAGGTCGATGAACTCCCAGCGCAGGCGGCTGGCGAGCAGCGCGCCCACCGCACTTTTCCCGGACGCCATGAAGCCCCAGAGCACGACCCGCTCCACCGTGGTGCTCAGGAGGGCCTCACCGCGCTGGCGAGCGCTCCCCGATCTGGGCGAGGTATCCATTCCAGTTGCGGCGCAGCTCGCGCATCGAGTCACCGCCGAACTTCTCGAGTACCGCCTGCGCGAGCACGATCGCCACCATGGCCTCACCGACGACGCCGGCGGCGGGGAGAGCGCAGACGTCGGATCGCTCGCGGACGGCCTCCACCGGCTGCCCGGTGCGGAGATCGACGGTGCCGAGCGGCTGCATGAGCGTGGAGATGGGCTTCATCGCGCCGCGGACGACGAGCGGCTGACCGGTTGTGATGCCGCCCTCCAGCCCGCCGGCGTGGTTGCCGCTCCGGCCGTACCCGGCTCCGAGCGACCAGTCCGGCTCGCGGGTGATCTCGTCGTGCACGCGTGACCCCGGACGGGCCGCGCCTTCGAAACCGAGGCCGATCTCGACCCCCTTGATCGCCTGGATCGACATGATCGCCCCGGCGAGCCGGCCGTCGAGCTTACGATCCCACGATACGTGCGAGCCCAAGCCCGCCGGGATCCCCCGGGCGATCACCTCGAAGACACCGCCGAGGGTATCGCCGCGGCGCTTGGCGTCATCGATGGCTTCGATCATCGCGCCCTCGGCGTCCACATCGAGACAGCGGACCGGCGAGGCGTCGACGACCGCGTTCAGCTCCCCGGGCAGCTCTTCCGGCTCCCGTGCGAGGATGCCGCCGAGCATGACCACATGGCTACCGATGGTGACGCCGAGCTCGGCCAGCAGGCGCTTCGCGATGGCGCCCGCCGCTACGCGGACCGTGGTCTCGCGGGCGCTCGCCCGCTCCAGAATGTCGCGGGCGTCGGTGCGGTCGTACTTCAGCACGCCGACCAGGTCCGCGTGGCCGGGGCGCGGGTGCACGACGCGGCGCAGCGCCTCGTCGTCGTGCTCGCCGTCCAGAGCCTCGCGAGACATCGCGACCGTCCAGTTCTCCCAATCGCGGTTACGCACCATCAGGGTAATCGGCGAGCCGAGCGCCTCGCCGTGGCGCACCC
>JAHWJV010000472.1 GCA_019348265.1 Gemmatimonadota bacterium | reverse complement strand
CTGAAGTGATGCGCGAGCTGGTGAAGTTCGTCACGGTCGGGATCGCCAACGAGGAGGACGTGCAGAAGGCGCTCGGCATCGAGGACGCCGCGGACGTCCACTCCGGCGATCTCGATCGCGACGCGTATCGCGCGCTCGCCGAGCGCGTGCTGGAGACCTTCCCGAACCTCGAGACCCAGGTGATCACGCTGCGCGAGAGCCGCAGCGCCGACGTCAACGGCTGGGCCGCCTGCCTCCACAACGGACGCGACTTCCTGGTCAGCCGGCGCTACGAGCTCACCGACATCGTGGACCGCGTCGGCGGCGGCGATTCCTTCGCCGGCGGCCTCATCTACGGCCTGCTCACCTACGGCGACGACCACCAGAAGGCACTGGAATTCGCCACGGCCGCCTCCTGCCTCAAGCACACCATCCCGGGTGACTTCAACCAGGTGACGGTGAGCGAGGTGGAAGCGCTGATGGGCGGCGACGCCAGCGGGCGGGTGCAGAGGTAGGGCTATCGGCTGTCGGCTGTCGGCTGTCGGCTGTCGGCTGTCGGCGGTCGGCTGTCGGGATCCGTTGGCTACGGTCAGCGTGAAGAAACACCCGAATACTGATCCGGAGCGGAGCTCCCTCCCCTCCCACTTTCATGAGAGAGAGTGGCGCGGCTCAGTGCGCCGGTTGAGGGCTCGCGCCTGGTGAGGGCCTGCGGAATACTGCAGTCCGATAGCCGATAGCTTATAGCCCCCAGTCCATAACACACCGCCTTCCCTCCACCTGAGCATCCCATGCAAATCTGCAGACTGCCGGTCGACGGCCGCTTGAGCGTTGGTCGCAGACGTCGGCGCGTGCGTTTTCAGATCACGGCGCTGCTGCTGGCCTTGGTTAGCGCCGCGCTCGCGACGGTCGGGACCGCACAGGGCGGGCGGCTCAACGTGGTGGTCATCATCTCGGACGATCACGGGCAGGACACGGGTGCGTACGGCAACCCGGTGATCCGCACGCCCAACCTGGATGCGCTCGCGGCGGAGGGGACGCTCTTCCGGCACGCCTTTGCGACCACGGCGAGCTGCAGCCCGAGCCGCTCGGTGCTGCTGAGCGGGCTGCACAACCACCGGACCGGGCAGTACGGGCTGGAGCACGCGGTGCACCATTTCCGGAGCCACGAGAACGTGAAGGGGCTGCCGGTGCTGCTGGCGGAGGCGGGGTACCGCACGGGGATCGTGGGCAAGTTCCACGTCGCACCGGAGGCGGCGTACCAGTTCCAGGAGGAGATCGCGGCCGGGAACCAGCGGAACCCGGTGCAGATGGCGGACCGGGTGCGCCCGTTCGTGTCCGCCGGGGGTGACCGGCCGTTCTTCCTTTACTACGCCACATCCGACCCGCACCGCAGCGGCGACCCCTCGGTTCTGGAACAGGGTTCGGTGCCGCGCGCCCTCGATGCGCTCGTCCCCGACCCCTTCGGGAACCGGCCCGGAGGGCAGCCCGGAGTGGAGCCGATCCGCTACCGACCGGAGGACGTGGTCGTGCCGCCGTGGCTCCCGGACAATCGGGCCACGCGCGCGGAGCTCGCCGAGTACTACCAGTCCGTGTCGCGCGTGGACCAGGGCGTTGGCCGGCTGATCCAGATCCTCAAGGAGGCGGGCGTCTACGAGCGGACGCTGATCGTCTACCTGTCGGACCATGGGGCCGCCTTTCCGGGCGGGAAGACGACGATCTACGAGCCCGGGCTGCGCTCACCGCTCATCGTTCGGCACCCCGCGGCGCGCAGGCGCGGGGTGCGCTCGGAGGCGATGATCAGCTGGGTCGACTTCACGCCCACGATCCTGGACCTGGCCGGCGTGAAGGCCCCGACGTACGGCCAGCCGGTGGAGATCCCCGAGCTGCGCGGGCTGGTGCCGCCCAACCATGGGCTGCACGGCAGATCGTTCCTTCCCATTCTCGAGGAGACGAACCCGAGCGGGTGGGACGAGATCTACGCCTCGCACACGCTGCACGAGGTGACCATGTACTACCCGATGCGCGCGGTGCGCGGGCGGAAGTACAAGCTGATCTGGAACCTAGCGCACGGCCTCCCCTTCCCGTTCGCCGCAGACCTCTGGACCTCCGCCGCGTGGCAGAGCGCCTACCGGCAGGGAGCGGACGCGCGCTACGGCGCGCGGACCGTCGGCGACTACATCCACCGGGCGAAGTTCGAGCTGTACGACATCGAGACGGACCCGTTCGAGACGCGAAACCTGGCCGGCGACCCGGCGCATGCGGCGGTGCTCGCCGAGTACCAGGGGAAGCTGCGAGCCTTCCAGCAGCGGACGTCGGACCCGTGGCTGGTCAAGTGGGCCCGGGAGTGACGACTCACCGGAGCGCGTGCGGCGAGGCGCGGAGGGCGCGCGGCGAGCCTCAGTACACCCCCGCCTCTCGCTGGAGCCAGCGCACGTAGCCCGCGATCTGCCGCACGTCGGCCGGACCGAGCCCGGGAACGGGGGGCATGTCGCCGAAACTCCAGTGGTGCTGTCGCACCCCGCGCGTCACCGCCATCTGGAACGCGGCGTCCGAGTGGTGGTTGGGCTCGTAGTAGATATGCAGCAGCGGCGGGCCCTGCGCGGTCCCGATTGCGGCTTTGCCATGACAGCCCACGCAGTTGGCGTTGAAGAGGCGCTCGCCGCCCCGGTGCTCCGCCGGCACCGCGAGCGCGAGAACCCGCGCGGTGTCGACCACCACGTTTCTCGAACCGTGCCCTCCCGCCATTCGACCGCCCGCGTCGCCGCCGCAGCCCACCGCCATGAACAGCACCAGCGCCGTCACCACCGGCACGGTCGGCGGGGTGATCCAGGCGGTGATCTCGGGGTTGCGCAGGCAGCGGGCGGCGACCCGGGCGGTGAAGTAGACGCTGCCGCGGGTCTCCGCCGGGCTGCCCTGCATTCCGGCCAGGCTGGCCGCCAGGCCGCGGTAGCCGACCTCGCGCAGGACCTCGACCGGGGTGGGGTTGGCCTCGTCGTTCAGCCAGTCGTAGACGTCGTGCATCGTCCCGCCGCTGGCCTTGGCGGCGAGCAGCAGCGCGGCGATCAGCTCCTGCGCGGCCGGTCCCCAGATGTCTTTGGACCGTTCGTCGTCGACGGTCAGCACGAAGTGCCCGGCCAACCGCTCGGCCTCCTCCACTGACGACA
>JAHWJV010000471.1 GCA_019348265.1 Gemmatimonadota bacterium | reverse complement strand
GCCTCGCCGGCCGGAGTGCCGCCTTTCGCGTCGAGCCGGATGGTCGCGGCATGCAGTGGGTTGAACAACATCTTGAACGTGTTGTGCGGCTGTCCGCGAAAGTGCGGACGGAACGCCAGAAGCACGACCTGCCCGCGACCCATCGGGACGCGGATCGCGGCCGGATGCCCGGCCAAGTGCTCGGCCGCTCCGTGTGCCCACCCGCTCGCCAGGTACCCCTCGCGGGCGAAGCGGGCGAAGACATCCGGCGCACCCGCCGCCAGTCCTGCAGTCGCTGTCACTTCCATCACCTGGCTACCGGCGAACATCGTGATCGCCTTGCCGCGCATGCCGAACGCCAACGGATCGGTGGAGTCGACCTGTACGCGGATGAGCGACCCGGGGATGAAGAAGTCCTTGGACTGAAGCGTCCCCACGCGATTGCGCACTGGGAGCCTGAGCTCGGCGATCGGAAAGTCGATCGCCTCGTCGATGGCGATCAGCCAGCCGCCGTTCGCGACGTAGCGGCGGAGCGCAGTGCTCCCCGGGTCGCCCAGTCCACCGACGTACTCGGCCGGCATCTCTCCCGCACGGTGACCGCGTTTGATCGACTCCCCTCCCTGTGACGGGAGCAGGATCGCGTCGAAGCGCGCGAGGTCGCCCTTGCGGACGTCGGCGTCGGTGATGTTCGTCGGGTTGAAGCCGTTGCGCTCGAGGAGCCAGCGGATCCACCCTTCGTCCATACTCGCCACCCAACTCTTATAGAGCCCGATGCGCGGTGCGCGGAGCTCCCGCACCTCGACCGGGGGCGCGCGCTCGATCCGCCGCACGTGGAGCCCCAGCTCGCGCGCCACCGCTTCGACTCGCGTGCCGCCGCCGCGCACGACGATTGTCCCCTCCGGCCACCGCGTGCCAGCGTCGTCGAAGGGAGCCATCGCCCACCCGACGCGCGCCCCGGAGGCGATCAGCCGGTTCGTGGCCAGTGCCGCCCCGTTGCTCGCGTGGGAGATGAGGTGCCCGTAATTGCCGCGTCCGGTCACCGAGGACTCGGGTGCGCGGACGCTGTCGACGACCGCCGCGGGAAGCTCGAACGGCTCCTTCACCCGGTCGATCTCGACGCCCATCTGAAGCGAGAGTTCGTAGCCGGTCATGTCGTACGGCGGCTCGGGAGGCCCGCCGGGGTACTGCCGGCGGTCTGGATAGGTCTTCGGCTCGATCAGGTCGACGGCGAAGGGGCGGAACGCCTGCGGCGGGATCACGTAGGTGCCGGCGGCGTACTCGCGCCCGCCGGCCCGGAACGCACGTTCGGCCCTCCGGATCTCGATCCCCCCGAGGCGGAAGACGCGCAGCAGCTCGACCGCGGCGCCGGGGTCGTGCTGCGCACCGAGGTCGACTACGTACGCGAACGGTCCGCCCTCCGCGCGCTCGCCGCGTCCGATCTGCCGCCGACCCATCCTATAAATGTTGAAGAGGTAGTCCTCCTTGAGGTCGGCCCCGATGTCGGCGACGGCGCGTGAGGCGGTCAGCATGTACTCGACCGCGTCTCGCAGCCGCCAGCACCCGCCGCGCCACGGGTTGGGGTAGTTCGTGCTCGGCTGTGTCGCCGAGAGGTTGCCGGCCCGCTCGCCGAACGTCTCCGGGATCTCTTTCGCCGCGTAGCAGTGGGGCGTCGCGTAGCGGTAGAGGGCCGTCTCGGTGAGGAACCCGAGCATGTTGTGGAAGTCCGGACCGCCGCGCATACTGCCGTTCCACCACAGGTCGAAGACGATCCCGCTCACCGCGCCGGGCTTCCCCTCCTCGTCGAACCGCTTCTTTATCGTCTCGCCGATCTGGTTCAGGCTGGTGGTGATGAGCGGGTCGAGATTCGGGTTCACCGGATTCTCGAACGGCGGCGTCCAAATCCGCCCGGGGAAAGGTGAGCTCTGGTGGTGGTTGTAGACGATCTGCGGGAACCACTCGTGGTAGAGTTGCCGCGCCACCGCCCGCGTCTCCGCCTGGGTGAACATGTACCAGTCGCGGTTGTTGTCGTGGCCGATGAAGTGATGGTAGAGCACCGGAAGCGGCGCCGTCTCGAAAGGTGTACCGAGCTGCTTGCGGTACCACTCGACCACGAGGTCGAGGCCGTCGGGGTTCATCACCGGCATGAGCAGGAGCATCACCCGGTCGCGGACCCGCCGCGCCTCCTCCCCCTCGTCGGTGGCGAGCCAATGGGCGAATTCGGGCGTGTGCTGCGCGTGCGCCACCTCGCTCGCGTGGAGCCCGCCGTCGATCCAGACGACCGCCTTCCCCTCGCGCGCCAGGGCGCGCGCCTCCTCGTCGTTTAGCCCTTTCGCGTGCGCGAGCCGGCGACTGATCTCCTTGTAGCGCGCCCGGTTCCGGATGTTGTCCTCGCTGGAGATGAGCACGAGCAGCATCGGCTTGCCTAACGTCGTCTTGCCGATCTCCTCGACGACGACCCGCTCGGAGGCCGCGTCGAGTCTCCGATAGTAGGCTAGCATTTGGCTGTAGTCCGCGAGCTTGTAGTCCGCCCCCGGCTCGAAGCCGAAGACGGCGGCGGGGCGCGGGACCTGGGCGGAGAGCGCGAGGGGGAGGAGCAGCGAGGCGAGGGTCAGTCTCGTCGCGCGCGCTGCCGTAGTCGATGGGGCCATGATCCCGCTCCTGGTGACTCAACGTGTTCGTGGGCGGCGGATGGGGCCGAGGGCACGGAGGCCGATCCTCTCGGTCTCCCGGCCCGCCCGCGCCGCGTGCGTCTCACCGACTCCCGACGGGGGTGGCCGGCCGCTCGATGGAGCCAGTGAACGAACCAGCTCGAGCCGGCGCAGCACGGTGAACGGGAGGATGACGCGGCCGTACTCGTGCGGCTTGAAGTCGCCGCGGAGCAGGTCGGCGACGGACCAGATGAAAGATGAAAGGTTCGTTTCGGGCATTGATGAGTTTCGTCGTGCTGAACGGTGACGGCTGGGCAGGCCGACGCCCGGGCCGTGTACCCGCAAAGTGGCGATCCCGCCCGCCTCGTCGAAATGCGCGCTGGTACCCGCGTACGCAAGAGCCTGTCGCGTGCTGACCAGGTGCTGACCACGGATGTCCGGGCCGGCCCAACGCAAGAAGCCCGGCAAGCACAATCGCTTGCCGGGCTTCGACCTACATCCATCGGGACGGCGGGATTTGAACCCGCGAC
>JAHWJV010000470.1 GCA_019348265.1 Gemmatimonadota bacterium | reverse complement strand
CACGCCGGCCCGCGGCTCGTTGATTTTCCGGGTGACGGAGCGTCCGTTGATTGCGGAGTTCGCGTTCCGCGGGCTCCAGCACGTGAGTGCCGGAACGGTTCGCGACACGCTCGACCTGACCAACAACGTCCCGCTCAACCCGAACACGGTGGTCCGGACGCGGGAGATGATCCGCGGCCTGCTCGCGAAGGCGGGAGTCCAGCTGCTCGCGGTCGACACCGTCTTGACGCTCCTGCCCGCGGCATCCGACACCGCCAGGGCCGCTTACCGGCTCACGTTCGACGTGAAGGAAGGTTCTCGCCTCAACATCGCGGACGTGGATTTCGTCGGGAACCAGGCGTTCAGCGACGGGGACCTGCGCGACGCGATGAAGACGAAGCCGGAAGGGTTCCTCTGGTTCCGCACCGGCAAGTACGACGAGCGGCAGTTCGAGGAGGACCTCCGCCGCAATCTGCCGGCGTTCTACGGCAGGCACGGCTACATCGACTTCACGGTCGAGTCGGACACCATGGTGGTGGACCCGCAGACGGGTAAGGCGCGCCTGGTGGTGGCCGTGCAGGAAGGTCCGCAGTACCGGCTCGGCGATTTCGCCGTCGTAGGCGCGACGCGGTTCCCATCGCAGGATCTGGAGCAGATCTTCATCTCGCAGCGGCGGTCCGTTCTCGGCCTGCCGTTCGGCGGGACGTCGGAGCGGGAGCGTGGCGAGGTGTTCGACCGCGCGGCGCTGGACGCCGCCACGTCGGAGGTGCAGCAGCTGTACAAGAACGAGGGGTACCTGTACGCGCAGGTAGTCCCGCAGGTCGAGCGGGTCCCGGCGACGGAAGCGGGCGCAGCCCCGACGGTGAACGTCACCTGGGCAGTGTCCGAGCTGACCCCGTTCTACATCGACCGGGTCGTGATCAACGGGAACACGCACACGCACGAGTCGGTGATCCGCGAGCGGCTGCTCGTGTATCCCGGCGACGTGTACAACGAGGACCGGCTGCTCCAGAGCTACCGGAGCATCGCGGCGCTCGGCTTTTTCGAGACCCCGCTTCCGGTGCCGGACATCGCGCCGAACGCGGAGACGGGCACGGTGGTGCTCACCTTCAACGTGAAGGAAAAGCAGACCGGGTCGATCAACTTCGGGACGTCGATCGGCGGGGGATACTACGGCCAGTCGGGCGGACTCTCCGGCTTCCTCGGCTACAGCCAGCCGAACCTCTTCGGACAGGCGAAGCAGGCGGATCTCCGGATCGAGTACGGCTTCGGCCGCAGCTCGCTGACGGCTTCCTACACGGACCCGTCCGTGCTCGGGACGCGCAACTCGGCCAGCGTCTCGGCGTTCCACACCGACGACCGCTACCGCGGCGTGAGCTTCACGGACGGGCGGTACACGCGGACCGGTGGCTCCTTCCGCTGGGGCTTCCCGTTCTTCGGGCTGCGGTGGACGCGTGCCTTCGCCGGGTACTCGCTCTCGCGGATTCAATACGAGGCGACGGACGCCGCGGAGTGCGACATCGGCAACGTGTTCTGTCAGCCGGCGGCGACGGCGAGCACCGTGTCGCTCGCGGTCACTCGCGACACGAAAAACCACCCGCTCTTCCCGACCGCGGGCGCGCGGCAGTCGCTCAGCGTCGAGCAGACCGGTGGTCCGCTGGGCGGCGACGGCAACTTCCAGAAGGTCACCAACGACCTCGAGTGGTGGGTACCCGTCGGTCGACTCGGCAGCGGGCCCAGCCCGATCGCGACCACGCTCGGCTTGAAGGCGCGGACCGGCGTCGTGTTCGGTGACGTGGCGCGCTTCCCCCTGAACCGTTTCTGGCTCGGCGGAACGCAGTACGGCGAGTCACTGCGGGGATACGAGGAGACGGAGATCACCCCGTTCGGCTTCTTCGAGCGCAACGCCCGGGGAGTCAGCAGCGCGTCCCGGCTCGGCAACGCTTTCCTGGCGCTGACGGCCGAATACGCGGTCCGGCTGAACGACAACATTTCGGTCTCTACCTTCTCGGACGCGGGGAACATCTGGGATCGCCCGGGGTTGATTGACCCGTCGCGGCTTTTCCGGAGCGCCGGCTTCGGGGCCACGGTGGTGACGCCCTTCGGACCGATCGGCTTCGACGCCGCATACGGTTTCGATCGCACCGATCCGGGCTGGAAGTTCCACTTCAAGATCAACCAGGCCGGACAGTAAGCAACCCTGGAGCATACGACCTATGAACCGTACCGTTCGTTCGACCCTGTTCGCCCTCGGAGGTCTGCTCTTCGCCGCCGCGTCGCCGCTCGCGGCGCAGGCCAAGCTGGGCTTCGTGAACATTCAGCAGGTAATGACGCAGGCGCCGGGTCTCGCCGAGGCCCGCACCACCTTCGAGGCCGAGGTTCAGCGGGCTCAGCCGGAGCTGCAGCGGATGGCCGCCGAGCTCGACTCGCTCCAGACTGATCTGCAGCGCCAGCAGGCGACGCTGACCGAAGCAGCGCGCACTCAGCGCCAGACGGACCTCCAGACGCGCTATACGACGTATCAGCAGCGCCAGGCGGCACTTCAGCAGCGCGAGCAGGCACTGCTCGCCCCGATCAGCCAGCGGGTAGAGGCGGTCATCGAGGCCGTCCGCAAGGAGGGCGGCTACGCGATGATCTTCGACAGCGCCGAGAGCGGCATCGTCGCGGCGGACCAGACGCTCGACCTGACGAACCGGATTCTCGACCGGCTCAAGACGACACCTGCGGGGCAGTGACATCGTCGCTCCCTTACGAGCGTTCATGACGTGCACCTGCGGCTCCCAGTGAGTCGCAGGTGCATTTTACTTTGGGGGGTGCAGCCATGGCACGACTGACGGCGGGGGAGATCGCCGCGGCGGTGGAAGGGGAGCTGGAGGGGGACGCACATCGGGTGATCACCGGGGTCGCGGCGCTGGAAACCGCGCAGCCGCACGAGCTTTCGTTCGTTGCCAATCCCCGGTACCTCCCGTATCTTCTACGCACCAGAGCGGGGGCGGTTCTGGTGCAGCGGACGCTCGTCGGATCCGTTCCGGAGGGGATTGCGAGCGTGGTGGTGTCGGATCCGCACATCGCAATGTACCACGCGCTTCGCGCGCTTTTCCCCGCCGACCGCGCGCCCGGCGAGATCCACCCCACCGCGGTGGTCGATCCCACCGCCGAGCTGGCCGAGGGGGTTGCG